>NZ_RZRO01000026.1:0-67701 GCF_003997975.1 Mesorhizobium sp. M7A.F.Ca.US.005.03.1.1 | reverse complement strand
ACGCAGCGGTGTGAGACGGGCATTCTTGTGGATGTTCATTCGGACCCTCCGATGGATGCTGAAGCGTGGTAACTCCAGTCTCCTCGGTCCGGTCCGAATGGACAACCTCTCGAAAGCTCACACCTAGAACTCCTCTTGAAAGCGTATCTAGCTTCAAAGGGCGTGTCGAAACGCGGTCTCCGGCTCGGCTTCGGTCACAAGATCGAGGACATTTACGAAGCCGCAGTGGCCCTAGGAATGCCGCCGATTGGGAACGTGAAGATGATTGCCAACAACCTTGACCTGATGAATTCTCAGCAAGATTTTAGGTACCCGTCGGGGTACAAGCTGAATGTCCCGCCGCCGAGCTTCTGCCGAGAAACGTATAACGCTCTCCACACAGCGATCGAGCCGAGGATCCCCACCGAGGTACTGAAAGCCAACCTCAAATTTCATTGGGATTTTCGGGGGAAGACTGTCATTTGGAAGGACGAATAGCCCGAGGATGATCTTCCCCATCTACGTTGGCGTTCTTATGGCGCTGCTGTCAGCATCCGCCATTGGCGGTGGCGGCAAGGCGATCTTGTTGGGATGGCCGCCTCGCTGACAATGGCCGGGATGGGCACTCGCCGGCTGGCTAGGTTCTTAGCAGGCCATAGCCGGCTGTCTGGTGGAGATCGTCTTTCAGGGCTTTGATCGTCTGTGAAAGGTCGCGAACCTTGTCCATCAGCGTCTGAATGGTCGCCCCGATGGGCTGGATCTTAACGCCTCAATCGTCGCGAGAAGCTCAAGGTAGACGTGGTTCAATTGAACTTTCTCCCTTCGAGAGCTCTCAATGGTGATCGACATGTGCGACCAGGCTCGATCAATTGCCTGTTCGCTTATCCTTCATCGACAAGCGGACGCGTGCCGCCACCTCCCTTCCGTCACGCGAAGGACCCAGCCGGCGAGACCAGACGGCGTGCGTGGCGCAATCTTCTATGTGACGAGCGGCGAGATCGCGTGTGTCCCGCCGTGATGGGATCATCTATTCGTCGAGCGCGGCGCTGGCGCCATCATCGTCGATATCTGCAAACCCTGGGATGATCCAGCAGCTTCTCCTTCGACAGCAGCCCGGCGTCCTCGAGCGCCTCGAAATCCGGCAGCTGGCGCAGCGTGTCGAGCCCGAACTGCGACAGAAAAGTTTTGGTCGTCACATAGGTGTAGGGCGCGCCCGGCTGCGGGCTGCGCGGCCCCGAGGCGACCAGCTGCTCAGCGCGCAGCACGCCGATCAGGTCACGTGACACCTCCTTGCCGAAAAAGCTCGACAGCTCGCCACGGGTGATCGGCTGGAAATAGGCAATGCACATCAAGACAAGCGCCTCCGCCTGCGACAGTTCTTTTGCTCCCTCGCCCGCTGCCGTGCCGAAGGCTGCGTGAATGGCGTCGCCAAAAACCTTTTTGGTCCGGTGCTGCCAGCCGCCGGCGACCGCGACCAGCTCGTAAGGGCGGCCGGCGAGTTCGGCGCGAATGTCGTCGATGATCAGCTCGATATTGCAGTTTTTTCCCACCACCCGCGCGAGGACACTACGTGTCACCGGTTCATTTGCCGCAAAGATCACCGCTTCGACGCGGGCCATCCATTCGCACCAGCGCAGCTCCGGCGGCAGATGTTCCAGTTCGGTGTCGAGCAGCGCCGGCTGATCGTTTGGCTTGCGGCGGGCGGACGCTTCGCTCATCGCTACAGCCCGAACAGCCGGAATGTGGGGCGGCCGGAGAGCTCGCGCACGACCTCCAGTTGCTGCAGCCGTTCGAACAGCCGTCGCGATGCAAAGCGCGACAGATTGTCCGTCGTCAGCGATCCGGACACGGCGTCTTCACTGAGCAGCAGAAAGATTACGTCGCCGGCGCCTTTGGCGCGCAGTTTCGGCGCCACCGCCAGGAGTTTTTCGGCCCGGCGCGACAGCTCGGCGGCCAACCGACAAGCGTCCGCGGCGGCCGCGACGAGCGCGATGCAAACCGCCCGCTCAAAATTCTTGTCCCCGGGCCGGATGCGCCGGCCACCGCCGGCCTCGGTGCGGAAAGATGGTCCAAAACCCTGCGCCATTAGGAGCGGCAGGGGCTGCGGCCAGCCCAGGCGTTGCGCCAGTACCAGGTCGGCGAGCCACCAGCCAAAGACTTCGGCATCGGGACGCATGGCGACGACCTCAGCGGCGATCGCCGCGGCGTCGAATGGCGCCGACCGCTGGGATACCCCGAGTTTTTCGATCTGCGTGCAAAGGTCGGCGAGCGCGGCGCCGTCCCAATGGAGGCCAAGCTGGTCGAGTATCTTCCCGAGCCGGCCGGGCGTAGCGGCGGGCGGCTGCCTGGCCAACTGCCGCCAGGCGCCAAAGACGGCGCCTGCGGGACCGGGGTCAGCACGTAGGGGACGCAAATGCCAGGCATCGCGCAAGGCGGCCGCATCCTCGGCGCGGCCGGCGAGCCGCATGCTGGAGGCGGCGCAGCGAACCGCCAGCCGCTGCCGCCAAGCGCCGGCCCAGGCTGCCTGCGCGCGGGCGAGCGTGTCGAGGGCACCCAGGGCGGCGCCGGCCCGGAAGGCGGCGTCGCCGTCACTCGGCGCGCCGGCGCTTGTGATCGCCCACGCGGGAACGGAGGGCGGCGCAGAGGAGCTGGCGGTCGCGGGATCGAGGCGAATCATAATTTGGAGAGTAAAGTGCCGGTGCGCTTTTCGCCATGATTTTCGTGCCAAAACGCACAGCCTGTCGGATCAGCACAACGACTGATAGTGTTGCATTATCAATCTCTTCACGAGTTCGTCCCTGCTAAGCCATTTGGCCAACAAGTAAGTCTCGACAGGGCACCTTTTTGCGCAGCCGGACGAAACTCCGTTCGGAAATGTGCCGGCTCGCGGCGTAGGAGCCTGCTCAGGTTCAGATGTCATGAAGGCATCTAACGCCCGATCTGCCGCGCAACTTCGGTCCCATATTCATTGCCGACGGGGTATCTGAGGGCGACGTTTTTTGCGGGTTTTTCCTGGTCGGCTTTGGAGGTGATGCTGGCGCCGATTGTCACAGGCTACTTCACTATCTGTTCCTTGACCGATGAGATCTTTTGCGCTGCGGCGCTCCCGTCTTTGCTGTGGGTCACCTTCTGACCCAAGCCCCAACGTACACACGCGGGAGTGTCCTACAAGCCATCGGTTTCGACAGATCGGATGGATTGGGCAGGCGAGCCCAAAAGCTGCGAGCTTAGAGCGGTTATAAATCGTAGTTGTAGCTGTGTAACAAACTGTGTAACAAAAAGCGCGAAAAGACTAGTATTTTCAGTATCATAGAGGTGAAAGGGAATCCCTCCCTCTCCGCCATCCTCTCCGCCATCGATTTCCCATAACGGCCTGATTCGCAACGATTTTTCCGAATATCGGCTCTCTTTTGGTGCATTTCTTGGTACAAAGAGGCTTCCGCACAAGCCCCTATGGATCGACATCATAAGAACCTCGATCTTATCGTCTCAGCCGCTGCCACGATGCAGGAGGAGATAGAGAACATGTTCGGCTGCCTCCACCGCTTCGAGGAGAAACCAAGAAGCAGGTGAACGAAGTCTGCCGTGGTGATGCCAGGATGAAGATCAAGATTGATGCTGCGGGAAAGATTTAAGAGCCCCGCTTTGACAATCGTGACCGGCTTCCTTCGTCCTTCAATTCACTCCGCGTCAGGATTGTCGACAAGGCAGCCTGCACCATGGCATCCTTGGTAGTTGCCATGCACATCAAAGTTTGGCTCTCCCTGCCTGTCAAATTGCGGTCGGGTATCGATTGCCTGGTCAGGATTGTCGACCTTGCATCCCATGCCATGACAACCATTGTAGCTGCTATCGGGGCGGTAGTTGCTCGTCGTGTGCCGTCGATTGTGATGATCGTCCGCCATCCCCTCGATCAGAGCGCCGAGAATAGCTCCGCCAACCACTGCGCCGACGTCATGACCGCGATGGTCATACATGCGGGCATTGGGATCAAAGCTGTCGCCACGTCCATGGTGGTAGCCGCCGACATCGGCGAAAATTCCGGAGCAGCCTTGCGCGACCCAAATATATTTGCTGCGTGGATTGTAGCCCCAGGTCCGGTTCAAAATACAAGGACTTCCAGAAGTCTGATGAATGAGTTGCGGCTTGCTCAGCGGGCCCGCCCAGCATTCGCCATACTGATAGTGCCTCGATTGGCATTCGACAGTCGATTGTGCGCGGGCATCAGAGATCATCCACGATGAGCCGAGCGCGAGCAAAGCAATGAACATGTAACGTAGCATGTGAACCCCTCCGGAGTGGTCAACGACCGGTTGCGTCGGTGTCATCGAAATGGAATTTCTTCCGCCAGGTGTCAGTCGTTGATCGCGGTGATCTTGATGGTGTTGCCGTCTCCGACGCCGGAGAACCAGACCTCGCCATCACCGATTGAGACGCCTTGCCAATTGGCGAACAGCGTCGGGTAGGTCTGCTTGAGGACGGTCTGTTTGACCTTGGCGGTAACGATCTTGTCGTAATCCGTCACGAAATGCGCGGCGTCGTTTATCTTGATCGCCTTGCCGCCGATCCGGGCGCGGAAGGGATAATCGATCATCGACGCGACGGTCTGCTTGTCACCGGCACTGACAGCCTTCTGCAGCTTGTCGAAAAACTGCTGATAGGTTGTGTGACTGCCGAACAGCGCGTCAAGGGTCTGGTTTGTTTCAGCGGCGGTCTGCGCTGCCGCTGGACCCGCAACGGCGGTACTCAATAGCGCGGCGGAAACCAGCATGAATAGAGAGCGCCTCATCATAGGTCCTTTCACTCGGTGCGTTCAATTGCCAACCCATCAGCCTGGATTTGTCCTTCGGACATTCGCGCCCTGACTGATGCCGACGGCGAACGGGAAGACGAATGGCATGCCGTCACTGACGAGAACTGACATATAGACGCGTCCATTGAATTTTTTTATTTCAATACACGCAAAAGGTGTAAAAAAGAATACCTAAACGTCGATTATGACGGACAGAGATGACGGTTAAGGTATCCAAAACCTTATTCGCGAGTGATATCGATACGAGCAGCGACGCCTATGTCTTAAATTCTCCCTCTATGACGCCATATGGATAGAAGCAGAAATCTGCCGTCACCTGTGCCACCGGCGTGGGTATTGTCCAACGGCATCCGACAGCAAGCGTTGGCCTGTGCCTGTTCAATTCGCTTCACTTCACGATGACCTTTGCTCCCTTCGGCACCAGACTGTAGAGTTCGATCACATCCTCGTTGAGCATGCGAATGCACCCTGAGGACGCTTCAGTTCCTATGGTCCAGGGCTCTGAGGTGCCGTGGATACGATAAAGCGTATCCACGCCGTTCTTGTACAGATAGAGAGCTCGCGCGCCGAGCGGATTGTGCGTGCCGGGCCTGATCATGCGCGGCAGGTCGGGCGACTGGTTACGCATGTCGTCAGTCGGATGCCATGCGGGCCACTCCGCCTTACGCCCTACGCTGGCAATGCCCGACCAACTGTAACCACTAGCCCCGACGGCGACACCATAGCGCCGCGCCATCCCATTGAGGCGGTATAGATAGAGGAACCTCTGCCGTGTATCGATCAACACCGTACCGGCAGGCAAGCGTTCCGGGGGCGTCACATCGACAGGCAGAAAGCGTTGGTCAAACTTGCTGCGATCGACGATGAAGACCTCATGCGGCTCCCTCGCGTAAGCGGCTTTCACGCGAACTAACTCTGTAGCCGTATTCGGGCTACCTTTTCCATCCGCCAGGCAACCGACAAGGAGCGCCGCCAGCGCCAATACAAAGCCCGACCGCACGAACTGGCGGATGCATTCCGGTCTTTCGTCTCTGCTCGAAACCGACCCGTTAATCGAACGGCCAAATGCTAGCGATCCAACTGGAGGAATGCGCACAGGCCGCTTACTCTTGGCTAGCTTCATCTACTGGCGAACCTTTTTCCTGGGCCCGCAACTGGTCGATGTGGATCGGCCGCTTTAGAGTTCGCTTTACTCGGTGAGTGTCATCCGCGACCGATTTCCCCGTCGGCGAAACACCCTGCAGATAGTGCTTCTGCCACTTCATCTCCTTGGTAAGCTCGTCGTTCATCTGCAGGCCGGCCGAAAACCGTCGACGTTCGCTATTCCAAACCTTATGTTCTTTATGGAACTCAGGATCGTCCTCCATCGGACGAATGACCGGCTGCACCTGCTCGATAGCGACACTTGGCATCATGGTGACGAAACAGAATGGCTCGCCCTTGGCAAAAGTGACAGACCCAGGGCGGGTGAAGCGCCAATTCATGGTGAAACTGAACGGCAGCCAGTTGGTTTCCACCAAGCCGTCCAGGGGCGCGATTCCGTCCTTCATCCGGTTGGGAGAGCCGCGAGCCCACACCATCCAGCCCGGCTCGGTGCGAAACACGTAACCCGGATGAAAGGTTACTATGCCGTGCCCGAAGGTCGAGCTGATGAATCGGTGCGTGACGTTCGGTTCGTTTACATGGAAGGCGACGTCTTTTGTAGTGTTGTATCCGTTCCAAGTAACAGTCACATTTATGGGGTTCAGCAATTCCCATCCGCTGGCATTGGCGATTGAAAGCGGCGTGCAGCGGTAGGCGAAATGCTGGTCGGTCGCATCCATCCAATCTCGCGTCCCCTCCGCGGCGACAAGCTCAGGCGGGTTCGGAGCCTGGATCATGCAGTCAAGACGAGGGCCGGTCATACTCTCCGCTATCCTCAAACGATTCGATTCTAAGTTGCTGATCACGTCGCCAACCGTAGCGGCATGACCAGGATAGAAGGGGGCACTATGGGCCTGCCGGTCCGGTAGGTCCCTCCGGTCCCACCGGCCCCACCGGTCCGGCAGGTCCCTCCGGTCCCGCAGGTCCGGCAGGTCCGCTAGGTCCCTCCGCACCGGGCGCGCCGGGAGGTCCAGACGCGCCGGTATCGCCGGGCGCTCCAGGTGTCCCGTCCGATCCGGGCAGTCCGACAGGCCCAGCAGGTCCGCCAGGTCCCTCCGCGCCGGGCGCGCCGGGAGGTCCAGACGCGCCGGGCACTCCAGGCGTACCAGCCTCGCCGGGTGCGCCAGGCGCCCCCGGCTGTCCCCAAACATTGGTGGAAGGCGTCGGCAAGTTGCCAACGTCTTTTACGATGTGCGATGGAAGGAAGTCGCCACGATCACGCTGAATCAAGGAACGACCTGGCTTGTCGGCATAATAATCGTTCTGACCATCTGTGACCGCGCACTCGAAATTCTGGTCCGGATCCTTGCAGAAGACTGTCTTCGGGGCGCTTCGATCGCCATTGGTGCCGAAGTGGAATCTCAAACCGGCCATCGCAGAAAAATCGCCGCTTGAGGAGACGTCGCTGTTCGTCAGATCGAAGCTGAAATCACTGTAGATAGAAGTCGCTATCCCGCTTCCGAACTCGGTCAGGTACTCGGCGCCGCCAACAAGTTGCGTTCTACCACCAAAGGCGTCGCGATGACGCAGGCCGCCATTAACCTTGAAGTTATCCGTAGGATAGTACCCGACCCTGCCTTCGGCGAACGGGCTGACGTCCTCTTCAAGTGAGTTCCATTCTATACCGGCAAGTCCCTCAAGCGTGACCCGGCCCAGATAGTACTGGCCTTCAACGCCGAGCTTGCCTTCGACATAACCGTTTTCAAGAACTCCACCATCATCGTAACCACCTCCGCCGTGAAGGTAGCTTCCATACAGACCCAGCGCCCCAACTTTCGGATCACGGCGGAACAGATGCGCGGCGGCACCTGTGAAGTTACTGTTTGGCGTCACGCCACCAATCGCATCGACCTGGAAGCCGTATTTTTCACCGAGCGGGAGCGCCACGGAACCGTCGGTAAAGGCATACGGGTCGTGACCGTTGGTTCCCGCGCCGAATCCGACACGCACATTGGGCGCGGCAACGGCACGAGTGTCGGATTGCGGATTTGACAGGTACATGCGCCTCTCAACCGAGGATAGCGCAGCCATCTCGCGACTCTGGGCCACCGAACCCCTGAGGGTGGCCAATTCTTCTTTAACCTGAGCAGTCTCGGCGTAGGCGGCCTCAAGTTTGCGCGCCATCTGCTTCTGATTTCGCTGCAGGTCCAAAATCATCTGATAGAGTTGTTCGTTGCTTGGCGCCCCGGCTAGCGCGGGGGTAATCGCGACATAGATGGATGCGAACGTTAGAATAGAACAACTGGCAAATAAAATTCTCTTATGCTGCCGCATCCCGCACCCCTTCTGCGCACCGCCGCCCTCGTTATCTACCTCGCCATGCGCACGATACATTCCTGTTCGATTATGCATAGAATGCGAGCCATCTAACGAATGCGGATTTATCCAACCCTTTCCTTGAAGTAATTAATCTCGCGATTATTCACAATCGCAGTAACTGTCATATCCTTACACTTACTGTCAGTCGCTTGAGGATGCTTCTCGAATTCCTTCCCTGTCATCTTCCAAATTGATGAGATCGGCAATCTTCTCTCTGGACAGGGTCGGCACGATCATTCTAATCGGGGAAGGCGAAGCCTGACCCGCGAATTGCGTGCAAGGGGAGAAGCATGTCGGATTTCTTGGCTCTTCGACGCAGCCGGCTCACGATGGTGTCCAGGTGGGCATAGTTGAAGTCATAGATGTCTGCGCCCATGGCTTCGACGAGCGCGCGGCGATCGACGGTCTTGCCACGCTCACTGAACAAGCGTTCCAAAAAATGCCGTTCCGAGGTGGTCAAGCGAAGGCGATGGCCCATGCCGTCGGTAAGCACCCAGCCGCCTTCCTCCAGGGCCCATCGTGGGGCCGGAGACCACGAAGGGGCGCGGCGCCTGTTGAGACGTTCATTGACCGCCATCACCGTGGCAGCAAGCTCCCGAACATCAATGGGTTTGACGAGGTAAGCGTCAGCGCCCGCTTCAAGACCATTGAGCCGGTCGTCGATGGAACTCCGGGCCGTCGCCATGACGATCCCGACCGATTGTAAGGCCCGCAAATGGGTAGCTATGGAAAGGCCGTCTTCGCCCTCCAGGCCAATGTCGAGAATGACGATTTCAGCCGGCTTGGCGGCACAGGCTCGGTAGAGGGCGGCAGCATTGTGGAATCCATGTACGTTCAGGCCCAATCTGGATAGTCCGAAGACCATCTCCTCGCGGAAATCCCTGTCGTCATCGACAAGATAAACAAGGGGGGAGATCACGACATCGCCATGCTTGTAGCCTTCTCCGATCATCTACGGACCCCATGCAGCAATCTGATACCATTCGATTTCATTTATTCGCCGCATTGTCTATATTGTTTGTGTGTCTTGTGCCGCAAACGTTATGGGCGCTTCCGCTGAAACCGACGGACGGCCTCAAGGCTCCGGTTTCACTCAGCGGTCACCTCGCAATCTTTCATGATCCCACCGGCGCGCTCACGTTCAATGATATCGTTTCCAAGCGCTCCAACATCCAGTTCGAACCCATCCCTTCGATGCTCACGCAGGGCTATCAAAAGGGCGCAATCTGGGCCCGGTTCTCCCTGTCTGCCTCCACGGCTCCAAGGCAATGGCTGCTGCAGGTAGAACGGCCCTTGATCGAACACATCACGCTGTATGTCTCTGACGGGGCGGGAGGTTATTCGGTCTTGCCCCCTGACCGACTCAACCTAGGGGATGGAGCAGACGCCGACGCATATCCGGCCGTCTTCCCAATTTCCGTGCCGTCCACCCGAACCGATTATTACATCCGACTCCAATCGTCGACCTCGATCACGACTTCGCTGAACCTTTGGCAGAGTCAAGGCTATGAAGAGTATCGCCGATCCGACGATTGGGTCATGGGCATGGTGGTTGGCGCGATTTTCGTCATGATCTTCACCAATTTTCTGTATGCCGTATGGCTCCGGGATTCTTTATATCTTCTATACATCGCGGTTATCATAGAGTCTGGCCTAATAAGTCTCTTCCACATGGGATACGCATCCGAAATTCTGAGGTCTCTAGAGCCGAAAACCATACACCTCATTTGGGGTATTATCGTTTGCTTATACAGTATAGTGCTGATATTATTTTTATCTAGACTGTTTGATTTTCACCGCCAATTGATCTGGGCGTGGCGCATCTCCCAGGGCGTTGTACTGCTCAATGGCATCGCCTTGGCTTTTGCGATTGTGGGACGCTACGGCGACGTCGGGTTTTTCGTATCGCGACTGCAGCAGCTGTCTCTCATCTTCATTTCGCTGCTGGTGCTCTATCTGCTCATTGTGCGGCGACGGTATCAATATCTGCTGTCGGCGATTGCATTTTTGAGCGTAATCTCTGTCATGCTGGTGATGCAGATGATGTATACTGGGGCCAACCCGTTCCAACTGGATGGCTCTTTGTCCAGATTCTTGGCCGGCGGGACCGTGATTCACCTGGCGTTGCTCAGCGCGGCCGTCGCGAAGAGAACGCGGCTTGCCGAGCGCAGCTTGAGCGAGGAAAAGGACCGCGTCATCGCAGTGTCGCGCTTGGCCGAGCAGGAGCTGACTATCAAGGTGCGCGAAAGGACCGCTGAGCTTGGGGAAAGAAACACCTCGCTCATGGTGGAAGTGGATCGACGTCACCTGCTTGAACTCAAGCTCAGGCAGGCTCTGGACACCGCCAACGATGCTCTGGCTCAGCAGCGGGACTTTGTGGCCTTGGTATCTCATGAGTTTCGCGGCCCGTTGGCCGTCATCTCTGCCGCCGCCGACAATCTGTCATCTTCTGCAGGTGAAAGCGCCGACAATATCAAGTTGCGCACCACAAGGATCCGCCAGACCGTCAAAAGGATGTCATCGCTGATTGAAAACGTCCTAGCCTTCGACCGGCTCAATGGCGGGCACGAAACTCTTCCCAGGATCAAGATGTTCGACCTGAATGAGGTTTTGCGCGCCGCCGAAGCGGGGTTGGATGATGCTGCGGCCGGACGTGTTAGCTTCACTCACGGCGATGAAGTGATTGTGAAAGGTGACCGCAACCTGCTGGAGATTGTGATACAAAATCTGATCCAGAACGCCCTGAAATACTCATCGGTGACCAGCTCTGTGACGATCCGGCTGTCGACTGAGCAGGGCGTGGCGTTTGTACACGTGGCGGATCAGGGCTCTGGCGTAGCGCCCGACGACCACGAGTTCATATTCATGAGGTACTATCGCGCCGCGGGCCAACTGGTAAACGGCTCCGGTTTAGGGCTCTACATTTCACGCGAGATCGCCCGGCAGCATGGCGGCGGTCTCATACTGGCCGCCAGCGACGTCAACGGGTCGACATTCCGCCTCTCACTGCCCGTCGAGCGGAACTGGCCTGCCCCTGAAAAGTGATCCCCCTGACATATGGCCTTTGGGCCGAACCAGGACTGAAGAAAATGGCCGGAAAGAGACACAGTTGCGGCCGCTCATTGTCTACCGTTAACCTCCGGCAAATCTTGCGGATCTGGTAGAGAGGCGGCGATAGAGCCGCTCGAGCCGGGACACTCTGGCCTTCGCGGAGGCCGTAAAGCTTCGGCGATGGGCAGGCCCATTCGGCATCTCCGCACATCGCTTCTGTCCGCAAGCGCAGCCATGCCGCCGTGAATTTACCAGCCGGTTTAGCCCAAATGGGGAAGAGGCCCGGCCCACGATCTCGTAACGGTTGGTTCGCCGAACCCAGTTAGGAGACCACGATGCGCAAAGCCTCTCTCGCCATCGCAGCTTTCTTCAGCCTTGCCACTGTTGCATCGGCATGCGTGTCGATGGACGGCAACGTCGTCGTAAACAACTGCAATTGTCGCGTCATGGGAAATTACAAAGGCTCGGATGGCAGTTGGGGTGGCTTCGGCCCCATCCGCGCGAGCGGCCGTGAGGCAACTCCCAAAAGATGCGATGCCGGCTGGGACATCAGCTTTTGCAACTACGATTCCTGGGTGGCAGGCACATGTCGGCCGAAGGATCCCAGGCAGATGTAAGCTTTCAAGCATGTCACTTCGCGCGCTTGGCTCGTTGCCGACGATGTGGCCGGCATCGAACGCCTGCCACTCTGTCGGCGCACGATAAATCCGTTACTGCTCCTTCTTGAACAGGTCCTGGAAGATCAGCTGGCCCCAAGTGCGGCCGCGTGCGTGCACCAGCGTGCCGCCCTCGTTGAGCTTCCCCAGCTTGACCGGTGCGAACCCGAGTTGTCTGGCCAAGGCCGCCACGGGAGCGATCGCGTCCTCGTCGTCGCTCGATAGAAAGACGACCCGGTGCCCGCCCTCGACGATCGGATCGGCAGCCAGGGTGGCCGCAATCAGGTGATTGAAGCCTTTGACGAGCTTGGCGCCGGTGAACGCCTTCGCGACGAAGGCGGAGGACGGCAGACCGTCCAGCTCTTCGGGGACTGGAAACACGTTCGTCGCGTCGATGATCGTCTTGCCTTCCCAGCTTGGCAGCGCCTTCGCGACATCCGGGTGCGATTCAAAGCGGACAGCCAAAAAGATGATGTCCGCCTTGACGGCGTCCGCCAGTGTTTTCGGGATGATCGTGGGTCCGATCGCGGCCGCGTCGGATGCAAAGCTTTCCGGGTCGCGCGTGGTTGCCACGGACACTTCGAGGCCCTTGCGGGCAAATGCCTTGGCAAGAGCCTGGCCGATCTTGCCGAAGCCGATAATTGCGTAGCTCATGTATACTCTCCTTCAGTTTACCAGGCCCTGCGGGCTCGGGATATCGAATGGAATGAACGGCGGGGCGTAGCGGGTCAGATTTGCGCCAAGCCCCCGTCGACGGCGACCTCGCTGGCAGTCATGAAGCTGCTGTCGGGCGACGCGAGAAACGCAGCCGCCGCCCCGATCTCCGCTGGATCGGCCATACGCTGAAGCGGATTCATCGAGGCGAAGACCTTCAAGCCCTCCTCGCCTATCGCTGCCTTCGCGAGTTCGGTCGCCGTCGGCCCGGGCGACAGCACGTTTACCCGGATGCCGGTGCCTTTCAGGTCTTCCGCCCAGGTCCGCGCGAGGTTGCGCACGGCCGCCTTGCTCGCGCTATAGACGCTGAATGCGGGCGCGCCCGTGGTGCCGGCGCTCGATCCGGTCAGGATAATCGAACCGCCCTCGCCCATCAGCGGCAGCGCCTTCTGGACCGTGAAGATCGTACCCTTCACATTGGTGTTGAAGGTTTCGTCAATGTGCTCGGCGGTGAGCTTGCCGAGCGGAAGCAGGCTTCCCACCCCGGCGTTGGCGAAGATGATGTCGAGGCTTCCGCGCTCGGCCTTCACCGCCGCGTAGAGCCGATCAAGGTCGGCCTCATCCGAGACCGAGCCCTTCACCGCGCGGGCATTGGGCCCGAGCTCGGCCACAGCGGCGTCTAGCGCTTCCTGCCGGCGGCCGAAGATGAAGACGAAGGCGCCCTCCTCGATGAAGCGCTTTGCAGCGGCGAGGCCGATGCCGGTGGCACCACCCGTTATAACCGCAACCTTACCGTCCAGTTTTCCCATGACTTAATCCTTCCAGGCTCTGTCTTTGGTCGTTCGGGGACGCCCCGAGAACCTCTAGATGGGCCCGCCGGGGTCGCGCGGTGAGTGCGGAAGCGCGCACATCGGTGGTGCAGAATCGATCCGCTTTCAGGATTGACGCCAGCCCGCGACGATCCGTGTCCGCCGTTCGGAATAGCGTCGCCCTTGTCGACACAAGCCACGATATCCCGTCCCTACTGCTGTAGGATGTGTTAGATACGGGCTTTGGAAGGCGCACCGCGCGGTGCCGGATTGCACCATGATCGACTGGGATGACGTTCGCTACTTTCTAGCCGTCGCACGCGGAGGCTCGGTGCGGGCTGCCGGCGCGCAGCTCGGGGTGAATCACTCGACCGTGCTGCGACGCATCGCACAGCTTGAGGAACGCCTCGGGGCGCAAATGTTCGAAAAGCTGCCTTCGGGCTACCGCCTGACCGCTGCGGGCGAGGAGGTCCTCGAGCTCGCGAACCAGATGGAAGCGTCGTCGCACCAGCTGGAGACGCGCGTCTTCGGGCGCGACCAGAGCGTACGCGGACTTCTGCGGGTGACGCTGGCACCGCCCCTCGCGACGCACCTGCTCATGCCGGACTTCGCCGATTTCGCGTACGTGCATCCAGACATCGAGATGGAAATCCTGTCGTCCGGCGAACTGGCAAATCTGACCAACCGAGAGGCCGACGTGGCGATCCGCGTCGTCTACGACCGCAAAACCCTGCCGCTCAATCTTCACGGCCTGAAGGGAGCGGAGGTGTTTGGCGGCGTCTACATGTCCCGCGACCGCCTGGCCGCGTGGCGTGCGGGCGCACCTGATCCCATCCGGTGGATCGTCATAAGCGTTCATGGAATTCCAGAGTGGGCCAGCGCGGGTGAGGTTGGCACCACGGGAGTTCCATTCAGGATCACGGACGCCGAGGCGCAGATCGTTGCCGTACGGCAAGGTCTCGGGATCACGACACTGCCGTGCTTCGTCGGAGATGCCGACCCCCTGCTGGTGAGGGTGCCGGGCACCGACCTGCACCTGTACGGAACGCTCTGGCTTCTCACACATGGGGAGACACGCAAGACGAAGCGCGTGCGGCTCTTCACTGAGTTCGTATCCCGCAGGCTCGCCGCCCACGCTCCGCTTCTCGCGGGACTGTCCACATCGCGCGACTGACGCCCGGCGGGTCGCCCGCGACGCTTGCAGTGGATAGGTGCCTGCAAGCGGACAGCGGCATCTATTGCGGTTGCAGATGCTCGGCCATGAAGTCGATGCACGCCTCGGTCTGGGCCTGATCTGTCGACCGGCCGGCCAGAAAACGTTGAACTAATCGGTCCCTGGGGGGGCATGGGCGGTGGAGGAATGGGCGGCGGCGGCACAGGAGGTTTCGGAACGGATGCCTTCTCCGAAGATCCCTCTGCTTCACGGCGCGTGACCAGTCGCTGATCTGACCTCAGGCCGCCTCACCCGACCGGTGCTCGGCAATCGCACTCAGAAAAACCTGGCCGAATTCCTTGAGCTTTGCCGCCCCAACCCCATTCACTTCGGCGAAGGCGTCGAGGTCGTGCGGGCGGCGCTCGGCCATGTCGATCAGCGTGCGATCGGAGAACACCACATAGGCCGGCACCTGGCGCTCCTTGGCGAGCCGCAGGCGCAAGGATTTGAGCGCGGCCAGTAGCCCGGTGTCCACAGCCGACTGCCCGAGATCCTGCCAGGAGCGCATCTTGCCGCGCAAGGCGCGGCTGCGTACCTCGACACGATAATGGAACGGCACCTCGCCACGGCCAAGCGCATGACCCTTTTCGGCGATGGCGAGGCCGCCATGACCGGCCGGATCCGGCATCAGGAACCCGCCGGCGACGAGTTGCCGGATCAGCGACAGCCAGAAATCCTTCTTGTGCGCCAGACCACTGCCGAAACTCGTGAGCCTCTGGTGGTTCCTGGCAAGCACCTTCTCGGTTTCATGGCCGAGCAGGATGTCGATGATATGGCCGGCACCGAAACGCTCACCGCTCTGGGCGATCGCCGTCAGGATGATCCGACCCTCGGCTCCGCCATCGGCGCGCGGTGCCTGGTCGAGGCAGGTGTCGCAATTGCCGCAAGGCTGCGCTTCCTCGCCGAAATAGCCGAGCAGCACCTGGCGGCGGCACTGCGCCGTCTCGCAATAGCCGATCAGCGTGTCGAGCCGGCCATGCGAGCGCCTCTTGTGCTCGGGCGGCGCATCCTCGTCGTCGATGAACATCCTGCGCATGCGGATATCGCCCAGGCCGAACAGCATATGCGCCTCGGCGTCCCGCCCATCGCGGCCGGCGCGGCCTATCTCCTGGTAGTAGGCCTCCAGGCTGCCCGGCATGTCGGTGTGGAAGACATAGGCGACGTCAGGCTTGTCGATGCCCATGCCGAAGGCGATGGTCGCCACCATGACGACGCCGGACAAGGTCATGAAGCTGTTCTGGTTGGCGTCACGCGCCTCCTTGCTCATGCCGGCATGATAGGCGAGCGCGGTGACACCGTTCTTCTCGAGGAAGGCCGCCATCTCCTCCGTCTTCTTGCGCGACAGGCAATAGACGATGCCGCTGCGGCCGGGATGGCGCTCGACGAAGCGCAGCAATTGCCGCTTGCTGTCCTGCTTGGCCTCAATGGCAAGCTTGATGTTCGGCCTGTCGAAGCCCAGCACCAGGGTCTCGACGCGCTCGGCAAACAGCCGGGATTCGATGTCGGTGCGCGTGCCTTCGTCCGCCGTTGCCGTCAGCGCGATGATCGGCACGCTGGGAAAGATGCCGCGCAGACGCGACAGGTCCTCGTATTCGCGCCGGAACGCCGGCCCCCATTGCGAGATACAATGCGCCTCGTCGACGGCGATCAGGCTGATATCGAGCCTGGCCAGCGCCTCGAGCATCCGTTCGGTCATCAACCGCTCCGGCGCGAGATAGAGCAGGCGCGTCTGGCCCGAGGCGACGCGACGCCATGCGGCAATATTGGCATCGCGGTCGATCGAGGAATTGATCGTATCGGCGGCCACGCCGGCAAGCCGCAAGGCGGCGACCTGATCCTGCATCAGCGCCACCAGCGGCGAAACGACAATGGTGAGCCCGCCCAGGACAAGCGCCGGCACCTGGTAGCAGAGCGATTTGCCGGCACCAGTCGGCATGACAGCCAGCACATGACGCCCGGCCAGCAACGCGTCCATGACATCGGCCTGCCCGGGGCGAAAATCATCGAAGCCGAACACGTCCTTCAGCACGCGCCGCTTGGGATCCAGCTCTTCTGTCGCGAGGGCCGCCGGTGCCTGCATCACCGCGCGTCCACGGTCGGCGTGCTTATTGGCATGTCATAGCCGAACTCGGCGCAGAAACGCTGGACGCGGGCGAGAAATGCCGGGGGCAGGCCGCCGAGATAGGTCCTGAATTCTTCATTCCGTTCCCATTTTCTCAACGAAGCCACCCGGATCGGATTGTCCGGGTCCTCGCTGAAACGAATGCGCGGTGTCAGTCCGAATGACTGCGCGATTCTGTCCTGCTGCGCATCGGGCGCGCCGATCATGTCTTCGTAGCGGACGAAAAGGATCTGCCGGTGCGGTTGTGCCTTCTTCAGCCGGATCAGCGCGTCGTATTCGGTCAGCCAGCGTTGCGGCGTGACGTGGAACCGACGCTGGTTGCGTGTTTGCGGATGCGAACTTGTCAGCGTGTCGAATGGATGGCGCGCGCAATAGATCAAGCCGATGGAGGTCGGTAGCTTCGCCAGATGCGCAAAACCGCGCGCATCGCGCTTGACGACGAGGTTCGATTCCGGCCGGTCCAACATGTCCAGCATTGCGTATCGCGCTTCGGGCGGATGGACGAAAATGTCCTCGAAACACCTCATCAGCCGCTGTGTCAGCGTCGTCCCGCTGCGTGCGCAGCCCGAAATGAAAATTCTGTTGGCGGGCGTCGCGCGTGCATATGTGCGTCTTTGCATGCGCTGTCTCAGAGACAGCGGCACGAACCGCAGAAACTCCCGCACAACCCTTCGCGCAGCCGCTCCAAACGCAGCCTCAAGCCTGTGAGCGCCCTTCATCCGCAATTCCGCTGGGCCGCGCGGCGCGGAACGCGCCGCTTGGGGTCCATGGCCAAGATGCTCGTCGCCGACATCAGCATCAGGCGGACACCGGGCTGGAATTTCGTAGACTGGAGAGGATGTGGAAACCGGTCAAGACGACTCTCTGGCGTGACGCTTTGGAGTAGCGCAGCCGTCATCCAACCACAACGCCCCCTTTGCAGGAACCTGTCGTTGATGCGGCCATCGGCGCCTGCCAGCCGGATGCCGTGCACATCCGAAAGCGGCTTCCCCTAGGACACCTGCACCCCCGCTGGATTCCGCCACGCACCACGATGTAAGCTCCGTCCGGCAAGCCAGGGAGGGCGTGATGCTGCAGACCAGACAGAATGTTCTCGGCGAGCGGTTCCACCTGCAGCGCGCCGCCTTCGAGGCGCAGCCTTTCCCCAACTTTGACGTTCGCAAGGATCGCCTCAAACGCCTGCTCGCGCTGACCGAGCGGCATGGAGCCGACATCTGCACCGCCATCGACACCGACTTTGGCGGCCGTTCCGCGCATGAGACGCGTCTTGCGGAACTGTTCGTCGTACGTGCCGGCATCCGCCACGCGCTGTCGCACCTCAGGGGCTGGATGCGCGAACGCCGCGTTGCCACCACCATGCCGTTCCTGCCCGGCAGAAATCGCCTCATCCCGCAGCCGCTCGGTGTCATCGGCATCGTGTCGCCCTGGAATTATCCTTTCCAGCTCGCCGTCGCGCCGGTGACCGCCGCCCTTGCCGCCGGCAACCGCGTGCTCATAAAACCTTCCGAATTGACGCCGGCTTTTTCGGCGTTGCTGGCCAAACTCGTTGCCGAGCATTTCGCACCCGATGAGCTCAGCGTCATCAGCGGCGACGCGGAGATGGGAAAGGCCTTCGTATCGATGCCTTTCGATCATTTGCTGTTCACCGGCTCGACCGCGGTCGGACGCCAGGTCGCGATCGCCGCGGCCGCCAACCTGACCCCGGTCACGCTCGAACTCGGCGGCAAGTCGCCGGCAATCTTCGATCCGTCATGCGACCTCGACGCGGCAGTATCCAGCATTGCCTACGGCAAGCTGTTGAATGCCGGGCAGACCTGTATCGCGCCGGATTATCTTCTGGTGCCGAAGGGGCAAGCAGGCACGGTCGCTGCCAGGCTCGCAACGGCGATCGCGAAGCTCTACCCGACCCTGCGCGACAACCCCGATTATACCGCCATCATCAGCGATCGGCACCACCGGCGCCTGCGCGACATGGTCACTGAAGCGCGTGACGCCGGCGCCGACGTCACCGAAATCAACCCGGCCGGCGAGGAACTTGACGCCAACAGCCGGAAGTTGCTGCCGACCCTGGTCCGCAATGCCGGCGCAAACCTGCGGCTGATGCGCGAAGAGATCTTTGGGCCGGTGCTGCCCATCGTAGAATACACCGGGATCGACGAGGCGATCGCCCATGTGAACGGGGCCGACCGCCCGCTGGCACTCTACTGGTTCGGCCGCGACAGCGGCAACCGTCAACGCATCCTGCACGAGACAATTGCCGGCGGCGTCACCGTCAACGACTGCATGCTGCATCTGGTACAGGAAAACCAGCCCTTCGGCGGCGTCGGCGCCAGCGGCATGGGCGCCTATCACGGCGAATGGGGATTTCGCACCTTCAGCAAGGAGAAACCGGTTTTCATGCAGTCGCGGCTGAGCGCGGGAAGCCTGCTGCGCCCGCCCTACGGCAAGACGTTCGAACGGCTTTTCAGCCTCCTGCGTCACATCACCTGACCGACCGAGCTACGCAGCCCCGGTGCATTAAGACTATCTTCACCACGGTGCGGCAGGGTCCTCATCCTGCGGTGATGTCTTGAGTACCGCGGCGCCACAAGCGCCCAGGCAACAGACCCGCGCCTCTTTCTGGGGTGCGGGTCATTCCCGCTCGATCTCTTACCCCTCGTTAGAGCAATTCCAGGAAAAGTGTGAAGCGGTTTTCCGTCTAGAATTGCGTCAAAACAAAGAGTTAGAGCAGCTCGCCGTTTCCGTGAAACGGTGAAATGCTCTAGCCGAGGAAATCGGCCCGGTGCGGCGCAAAGCTGTCGACCAGCCGCCCCGCTTCGAGCGCCTTGACCCCGTGCACCAGGCCCGACGGCACGATGAAACTCCCGCCCGTCCCAACGATCTCGCTCCGGCCGTCGATGGTCACCTCGAAGCGGCCCTCGGCGACATAGCTTGCCTGGACGTGCGGGTGCGAATGCAGGGCGCCGACGCCACCCTTGTCGAAGCCGAATTCGACCAGCATCAACTCGTCAGTGTGCAGGAGAATGCGGCGCCTGTTGCCGTCCGGTGTCGCCGTCCAGGCGCCCTCGCCGGCATGCGCGAAGATCTTTGCGGTCATCGTCGTCTCCTCAGCGCAATTCCAGGAAAAGTGTGAAACGGTTTCCGTTCGGAATTGCGTCAAAACCTAGCGTGCCAGCCAGCCACCATCCACCGGCACCACCGCGCCATGCATGTAGTTGGACGCCGGCGCCAGCAGGAAGACGGCGGCATCGCCAATGTCGCCCGCCTCGCCCCAGCGACCGGCCGGGATGCGCGCCAGGATGGCGGCGCTGCGGTCGGGATCGGCGCGCAGCGCCTGCGTGTTGTTGGTTTCGATATAGCCTGGCGCGATAGCGTTGACGTTGATGCCTTTTTGCGCCCATTCGCAGGCAAGCAGCCGGGTGATGCCCAGCACGCCATGCTTCGAGGCGGTGTAGGACGCCACGCGAATGCCGCCCTGAAAGCTCAGCACCGAGGCAATGTTGACGATCTTGCCTTTCCGCTCAGCGGCCAAGGCACGCCTGGCAAAGCTTTGGCAGAGCAAAAAAACCGCCTTCAGATTGACATCCATGACGTCGTCCCAATCGGCCTCGCTGAGATCGACGGCATCGGCGCGCCGGATGATGCCGGCATTGTTGACCAGCCCGTCGAGCGGGCCGCTTTCGTCCCAGACGCGGTCGAGCAAGGGGCCGGCGGCTGACGTGTCGGCAAGATCGGCGCTCACCGCCTCGAATTGCCCGCCCATCGTTGCGATTTTTCTTGCCGTATCGTCCATCGACGAGCGGCCGACGCCGATCACCGTGCCGCCGGCGCGTGCGATCGATACGGCGATGCCCTGGCCGATGCCGGTGTTGGCGCCGGTGACCAGGATACGTTTTCCGGCAAGGCTGAAGGGGTCGCTCACCGCAGATCGCCCAACGCCACCGGGTCGACATCGGTGTAGTCGACATTGTCGCCGGCCATCGCCCAGATGAACGCATAATTGGAAGTGCCGGCGCCGGAGTGGATCGACCAGCCCGGCGACAGCACGGCCTCTTCGTTGCCCATGACGATATGGCGCGTTTCGTCCGGCTCGCCCATGAAGTGGAAGACGCGCGCCGTCTCGGCCAGGTCGAAATAGAGATAGGCCTCCATGCGCCGGTCATGCACATGGCAAGGCATGGTGTTCCAGATAGAGCCCGGCGCCAGCTGGGTCATACCGACCACCAGCTGGCAGGTCTTTGCGCCATCGGCATGGATGAACTGGAAGATCGAACGCTCGTTGCAGGCATCCTTGCTGCCAAGATCGAGGCGCTTTGCATCGCCGATGCGGATCAGCCGGCTGGGATGAGCCAGATGCGCCGGCGCGCTGAGCAGATAGAACTTCGCCGGCGCCCCCTCGTCCGCTGAGGCGAAGGACACATCCTGTGTGCCCATGCCGAGATAGAGCATGTCGCGCGCCTGCAATTCGAAGGACTGGCCGCCGGTCGTGATGACGCCCACGCCACCGATGTTGACGGCGATCAACTCGCGCCGGTCGAGGAAACCTTTGGTGCCGGTCGGCTTGATCGCCTCCAGTTGGAGCGGCGAGCCTATCGGCACGGCGCCGCCGACGATCATGCGGTCGTAGTGGGTGTAGGTCAGGCTGATGCGGCCGGACTGGAACAGGCCGTCAATGTGGAAATTGTGACGGAGTTCATCGGTTCCCATCGCCGCGGCGGCAACCGGGTCTATGGCAAAGCGGGATGTGTAATCGGTATGGCTCTGGCTCATTTTCGTCCTGACTTGAAATGGGTCATTCGCCGGCGGCGGCCCTGACCGAACTGGCATAGAAAGCCTGACGCGCATGCAGGCGCTCGCGGTAGCGCTGCTGGCTGGCTGTGAGGTGCGCGCGCATTGCCTCGCGCGCCGCTTCGGCATCGCCCGATGTGATCGCATTGAGGATCACCAGATGTTCGCGCTGCAGCCCGCGCTGGTAGCTGTCGGATTGCGCCAGTTCGGTCGACCAGGGCGAGGTCACGTCGCACGGAATGGCGCGCCGGCCGAGCACGTCGAGCATCTCGACATAGAACGGGTTGTTGGTCGCGCTGGCGATGGCGCGGTGGAAGGCGAGGTCGGCCGGGCCGGTCGGCTCGCTGGCAAGCAGCAGCCGCTCGAATTCGAAGAAGGCTTCCTGGATCGCCGCCTCCTGCGCGGCGTTGCGGCGAATAGCGGCGATCCCGGCCGACTCGATCTCGATTGCCAGGCGTACCTCGAGCACGTTGAGCGCGATCGAATCCTTGGCTCCCATGTCGGCGGCAAGCGCTCCGAACATCGTCGAGATATGCTCGGTGACGAAGACGCCGGCGCCTTGACGCGACTCGACCAGGCCGTCGGCGGCAAGCTTGGCCAGCGCCTCGCGGATGACGGTGCGGCTGACGCCGAAGGTCTCGGTCAGCTGGCCCTCGGTTGGCAATTTGTGGCCAGGCAGGATTTCGCCCGCCTGCAGCTGCTTGCGGATCGCCGCAACGACGGTCTCCGACAGCTTGGGTTTTCTCTCGACCCTGAGATCGGCGGATGCAGCGGACACGTAATGGTCTCCTAAAGCAATTCCAGGAAAAATGTGAAACGGTTTCCGTCCGGAATTGCGTCAAAACAAAGGGTTAGAGCAGTTCGCCGTTCCCGTGAACTGCTCTAGTGGAACAGGTGCGGCAACCACAACGAAATTTCCGGCACGTAGGTGACAAGCATCAACACAGCGAAAGCCGCCCCATAGAATGGCCAGATCGAACGCATCGCCGTCCAGATCGGGATCCGGCCGATCGCACAGCTGACGAACAGCACTGCCCCCACCGGCGGTGTGCACAAGCCGATGCCGAGATTGAGAATGAGGATCACGCCGAAATGCACCGGATCGACGCCGTAGGCCATGACCACCGGCAGGAAGATCGGCGTGGTGATGATGATCAGCGGCGACATGTCCATGAACGTGCCGAGGATGAGAAGCACGACGTTGATCAACAGCAGGATGACCAGCTTGTTGTCGGATACCGACTGCAGGAAGGCGACCAGAGCGGCCGGCACCCGGAGATAGGCCAGCAGCCAGCCAAAGGCGGCGGCGCAGCCGATGATCATCAGCACCATTGCGGTTGTGCGCACGGCAGCGGTGGTCGCGGTGACGAAGTCGTTCCAGCTCATGGAGCGATAGATCAGCAGGGTCACCAGGAAAGCATAGACGATGGCGATGCAGGAGCTTTCGGTGGCGGTGAAGACGCCGGAGCGAACGCCGCCGAAGATGATGCCGATCAGGATCAGCCCGGGAATTGCGGCAACGAGCAATTGCAGCGCCCTGCCGAAGCCGGCGAACGGCTCGGTCGGATAGGCGCGGCGGCTGGCGACCCAATAGGCCGTGACCATCAGAGATAGCGCCAGCAGCAGGCCCGGTATGATGCCGGCGGTGAACAGATCGGCGATCGAGATCCGGCCGCCGGCCGAAATCGAATAAATGATCATGTTGTGCGAAGGCGGTATCAGCAGCGCAATGATGGCGCCGACCGAAGTGATGTTGACAGCATAATCGACGCCGTAGCCGCGCGCCTTCATCTGCGGGATCATCAGCCCGCCGACCGCCGAGGCATCGGCCACCGCCGAGCCGGAAATGCCGCCGAACATGGTCGAGGCGGCGATGTTGACCTGGCCGAGCCCGCCTCTCAGGTGGCCGACCAACGCCCCGGCGAGCGCAACAAGGCGAGCGGCAATGCCGCCGCGCACCATCAGGTCACCGGCGAAGATGAAGAACGGGATGGCCATCAGCGAAAACACGCTGACACCGGAGTTGAGGCGCTGGAACACCACCAGCGGCGGCAGCCCCAGCACCAGAACCGTGGCGAAGCTGGCGACACCGAGGCAGAAGGCGATCGGTGTGCCGATGATCAGAAGAAAGACGAAGGTGCCGAACAGAACCGTCAATGCCATCTAAAGACCCTCCTCGCCCGTGGCGTACTGATCGGCATCGACCGGCAGTCCGGCAAACCGCCCGGCAAGCCGCTCGAGCGAAAACAGGCAGACAAGCGCGCCGCCCAGGATGACCGGCAGGAAACTGACGCCGCCCGGGAAAGCGAGAGACGGCATCACCGTGTTCCATGTCAGCCGGGTGAGCTGGGCGCCGTAGACGATCATGCCGAGACCGAAGGCGAGCACGACGACATCCGAAATGCTGCGCAGTACCGCCTTTGCGGCGGGCGGCAGGAAATAGAGCAGCACATCGAAGCCCAGATGCGTGCGTTCGCGGACACCGACGGCCGCGCCCAAAAAGATGAACCACCCCATCAAAATCACCGAGAAGGGTTCCGTCCAGCTTGGCGAACTGTTGAGCACATAGCGTGAGAACACCTGCCAGAAGATGATCACCGTCATCAGCGTCAGGCCGATGCCGCTGACCCACAGCGCAAGCCTCGCCAGCCGTGACAGCAGCCGTTCTATTGCCAGCCAGAATGGTTTCATATGCGCGCTTCCCCCTGGACGGTGGCGCGCAAGCTCGCGCCACCATTGCCGCGAACGGATTATTTGGTCGCCTGGATGCGCGCGGCGAGATCTTTCAACTCGGGGGTCGAGAGATATTTCTCGTAGACGGGCTTCATCGCATCGATCAGCGGCTGCTTGTCGATCTCACTGACCTTGACGCCGGCTTTCTCGACGATGTCGCGGGACTTCTTCTCCTGCGCGTCCCACAATTCACGCATCTTGACGACGCTGTCCTTGGCCGCCTGCCGCACGATCGCCTGGTCTTCCGGGGCGAGCTTGTCCCAGCTCGCCTTCGACATCACCAGAACCTCGGGCACGATCTGGTGCTGGTCGAGCGTGTAATGCTTGGCGACCTCGAAATGCTTGGCGGATTCGAAGCTCGGCCAGTTGTTCTCGGCGCCGTCGATGACGCCTGTCTGCAAAGCCGAATAGACCTCGCCATAGGCCATCGGCGTGGCGTTGGCGCCCAACGCATTGACCATGTCGACGAACACGTCGGATTGGATGACGCGGAACTTCATGCCCTTCATGTCGGCCATCGAGGTGATGTCCTTCTTGGTGTTGTAGAAGGAGCGTGCCCCGGAATCGTAGAAGGCGAGACCGACAAGGTCGTGAGTCTCAAAAGCTTTCAGGATCTCGTCCCCGATCGGCCCGTCCATGACATGGCGCATATGCTCGACCGAGCGGAACATGTAGGGCAGCGACGGCACCGCGGTCTGTGGAACGATGCCGTTGAACGGCCCCATGGAGACGCGGTTGAGATCGATGACGCCGGTCTGCGTCTGCTCGATCGTGTCCTTCTCCTCGCCGAGCTGCGCCGAATGATAGACCTCGACCGAATAGCGGCCATTGGTGCGCTGCTTGATCAGCTCGCCCATATATTTGACCGCTTCGACGGTTGGATAGCCGTCGGGATGGGTATCGGACGACCGCAGCACGGTTTCGGCGTTGGCGATGCCGACCAGCAACGAGCCGAAAACGAATGTTACTGCCGTCAATTTCGAAAGATGCAACATGACTTCCTCCCTATGAAACCAAAACGCCCGGCTCAGAGCCGGTAGGCCTTTTTCGCAAGTGTATAGGCAAGCTCGCGCGCCAGCTCATGCGCCTCGTCCTCGCGCAGCCGATGCTCGGCGACGAGACGCGCCAGGAACGCGCAGTCGACCCGCCGCGCCACATCGTGGCGCGCCGGGATCGAGGGAAAGGCACGGGTGTCATCGTTGAAGCCGACGGTGTTGTAGAAGCCGGCGGTCTCGGTGGTCATCTCGCGGAAGCGCCGCATGCCTTCCGGGCTGTCGTGGAACCACCAGGCCGGCCCGAGCTTCAGCGCCGGGTAGACACCGGCAAGTGGCGCCAGTTCGCGCGCATAGCTTGTTTCGTCGAGCGTGAAGAGAACGATTGTGAGGTCGCGCTCAAGTCCGACGCAGTCGAGCAGTGGCTTCAGCGCCGTGACATAGTCGGTCCGGGTCGGGATATCGAAACCCTTGTCGCGGCCGAATTTTTGGAAAACAGCCGACGAATGATTGCGCCAGGAGCCGGGATGGATCTGCAGCACCAGCCCGTCGTCGAGGCTCATCTTGGCCATCTCGGTCAGCATCTGGGCGCGGAACAGTTTCCGTTCGCGCTCGTCGTCGGAGCCACGGCGAACGCGATTGAACAGCTCCTGCGCTGCAGCATCCGAAAGATTGGCGGTCTCGGCCGTCGGATGGCCATGGTCGGACGAGGTCGCGCCGAAGCTTTTGAAGAAGGCGCGCCGCTGGCGATGCGCATCGAGATAGCCTGCCCAATTGCCGGTGTCGCAGCCGGTGATCTCGCCGAGCCGGTCGAGATTGGTTGAAAACCCCTCGAAGTCGGGATCGACGACGGCATCCGGCCGATAAGCGGTGACCACACGGCCCTGCCAGCCGCTGTCGCGGATCATCTGGTGCCATTTGAGATCGTCGAGCGCGCCTTCCGTGGTCGCGATGACCTCGATGTTGAAGCGCTCGAACAGGGCGCGCGGGCGGAAATTCTCCCACTGCAGCAGCGTCGCGATGGTGTCGTAGTGGCGGTCGGCGGTCGCTGCGGTCAGCGGCTCGTCGATGCCGAACAGATCGGCAAGCACATGATCGAACCACAGCCGGGTCGGTGTGCCCCGAAACAGATAATAGTGCTCGGCAAAACGACGCCAGATCGTCCGGCCGTCTGTCTCGACAGGCGCGCCGTCCAGCGTCGCCACGCCGAGATCCTCAAGGCGGACGCCTTGGCTGAACAGCATGCGGAAGATGTAGTGGTCCGGGACGATGAGCAGTTGCGCCGGATCCGGGAACGGCTCGTTCAGCGCATACCAACGCGGATCGGTGTGGCCATGCGGGCTGACCAGGGGCAGGTCCTTGATCCCGGCATAGAGATCGCGGGCAACCGAGCGCGAATGCGCCTCGGCGGGAAACAGCAAATCCGCATCGGTCAGTGGCACGGCAATCCTCCCAGGGCCGCTATCGGTAGGGGCGGCAAGAAATAATGTCAACATACAAAAATTAGATTGTTGTATGATGACTTTTCGGCCCATTGTGTGGCGGGAAATCGAATGTTACGCCGCTTTGCCGATCCCTGCCGAGGCCACTCATGTCATCCGACCAGACCAGTCGCACCACGACCACCGAACGCCTTTCCACGAAGACGGTGCGCGCACTGCCGGCTTCGATCGCGACGCCTTCGTACGACCGCAGCCGCATCGTCCCGGGCATCGTGCATCTTGGCGTCGGCGCCTTCCATCGCGCCCACCAGGCCGCCTATGTCGACGATTGCCTGGCGGCCGGCGAGACGGATTGGAGCATAACAGGCGTTTCGCTGCGCAGCGCCGACACGCGCGACGCACTCACGCCGCAGGATGGGCTCTACACGCTGGCGATCAGAAGCAGTGGAACCGAAAAACTTCAGGTCATCGGCTCGATTACCGCGATGCTGGTGGCGCCGGAGGATCCGAGCGCGGTGCTGGCCGCGCTGACCGATCCGCGCACCCGCATCGTCACGCTTACGATCACCGAAAAGGCCTATCTGAGGGCGGCTGGCGGCGGATTGGACGCTGCTCATCCCGATATCGCCCATGATCTGGCCAATCCGCAGATGCCGAAGACAGCGCATGGTTTCCTGACCGAGGCGCTTGCCCGGCGACGCGCCGCCGGCACGCCGCCCTTTACCGTGCTCTGTTGCGACAATCTGCCGGCCAACGGCGCCACGCTGCATCGGCTGCTGACCGAATTCGCCGAATTGCGCGATGCCAAGCATGGCGTGAAGAGCGACGTTAGAATCGCCGATCACATCGCCCATCAGGTCGCCTTTCCTTCAAGCATGGTCGACCGCATCGTGCCGGCAACCACCGATGCCGATCGGGCGCGGATCGCTGAAGAACTCGGTGCCGAGGACGCTTGGCCTGTCATGACCGAGCCGTTCTGCCAATGGGTGGTCGAAGACAATTTCCCAGCGGGCCGCCCGGACTGGGAACAGTTCGGCGTCACCATGGTTCGCGACGTCGGCCCGTTCGAGGACATGAAGCTCAGGCTGCTCAACGGCTCGCATTCGGCCATCGCCTATCTTGGCCTGCTCAGCGGTCATGCCACCGTCGACCGCGCCTTCGCCGACCCGGCGATCCGGCAATTCGTCGATGCATTGTGGGCCGAAGCCATCCCGACCCTGCCCGAGGATGCCGGGCTCGACACGAGCGCTTATACCGCGGAGCTCGCTGAGCGTTTTGCCAACACTGCACTTGCCCACCGTACGGCGCAGATCGCCAATGACGGCAGCCAGAAATTGCCGCAGCGCATCGTCGCTTCCGCCATCGAATGTCTAGAAGCCGGTACCGAGCTGGTCCATCTCACGTTGGTGGTGGCTGCCTGGATCGCTGCTTGCGCCGCACGAGGAAAAACCTTGCCGGAGGGCCATTTCACGGATCCGCTCGACGCGGCGTTGACGGCACTTTTGGGCGAGCAACTGCCGGCGAACGAAACCGTGACCGCGGTGTTCGACCTCGCCGGCTTCGCCAGGGACCATGCCGAGCGCCAGACCTTGATCGAGCTCGTGGCCGTGCATCTCGTCCACCTGCGACGAGACGGCCCGACATTGGCTTTCGCAGCCTTGGGCATTTAAACAAAAAAGCGAGGCAAGGCCCCGCTTTTTACTCTTTCATCGAACCGAATTTCAAGCCGGCAGGATGGCGCCTTCCAGCGTGGTGAGCTGGCTAAGGAACTGTTCCGCCTTGCTGCGAGCCTCGTCGTCCTTGGCATCAGTGGCGTCTTCTTTGGCTTCCTGGATGCGGCGCGCGAGATCGGCGCGGTCGACATCCTTCACCGCGACAGCCGATTCCGCCAGCAGCGTGCAGCCGGCCGGAACGATGTCGGCGAAGCCGCCGAACACCACATAGCGTTCTTCGCCGCCCGCTGCGGTCTTTACGGTGACGACACCCGGCTTGATCGTCGTCATGACCGGCGCGTGATGCGCCATCACGGTCATCTCGCCTTCGGCTCCCGGAATGACGACGGATTCAACCTGCTCGGAAACAAGCAGGCGCTCCGGCGAGACCAGTTCGAACTTGAAAGCTTCAGCCATGATCAATTTAGCGAATAGCGAATAGCGAGCAGCGAGTAGTCAGAAGAAGAATTCGCCGGCCCATATTCCCTATTCGCTACTCCCTATTCGCTATTCGCTTGATTACGCCGCTTCAGCCGCGAGGCGCTGTGCTTTCTCGACCGCTTCCTCGATGCCGCCGACCATGTAGAAGGCAGCTTCCGGAAGGTGATCGTAGTCGCCGTTGCAGAGGCCCTTGAAGCCCTTGATGGTGTCGGCGAGGTCGACCAGCTTGCCCGGGGCGCCGGTGAACACTTCGGCGACGAAGAAGGGCTGCGACAGGAAGCGCTCGATCTTGCGGGCGCGGGCCACGGTCTGCTTATCTTCTTCCGACAGCTCGTCCATGCCCAGGATGGCGATGATGTCCTGCAGCGACTTGTAGCGCTGGAGGATCGACTGCACCTGGCGGGCGACGCCATAATGCTCGTCGCCGACGACCAGCGGGTCGAGCATGCGCGAGGTCGAATCCAGCGGATCGACGGCCGGATAGATGCCCTTTTCGGCGATGGCGCGGTTGAGCGTCGTCGTCGCGTCAAGGTGGGCGAACGAGGTCGCCGGCGCCGGATCGGTCAAGTCGTCGGCGGGCACGTAAATGGCCTGCACGGAGGTGATCGAGCCCTTGGTGGTGGTGGTGATGCGTTCCTGCAGCGCGCCCATGTCGGTGGCGAGCGTCGGCTGATAGCCCACGGCCGAAGGAATACGGCCGAGCAGAGCCGACACTTCCGAGCCAGCCTGCGTGAAGCGGAAGATGTTGTCGACGAAGAACAACACGTCCTGGCCCTGGTCGCGGAAATACTCCGCAACCGTCAGGCCAGTCAGGCCGACGCGGGCGCGCGCGCCCGGCGGCTCGTTCATCTGGCCGTAGACGAGCGCGGCCTTGGAGCCTTCGCCGCCGCCCTTCTTGTTGACGCCGGATTCGATGAACTCGTGATAGAGATCGTTGCCTTCGCGGGTGCGCTCGCCGACGCCGGCGAACACCGAATAGCCGCCATGCGCCTTGGCGATGTTGTTGATCAGTTCCTGGATCAGCACGGTCTTGCCGACGCCGGCGCCGCCGAACAGGCCGATCTTGCCGCCCTTGGCGTAGGGAGCCAAGAGGTCGAGCACCTTGATGCCGGTGATCAGGATCTGTGCTTCCGTCGACTGCTCGACATAGGTCGGAGCCGGCTGGTGGATGGAGCGCATTTCGATCGCGTCGACCGGGCCTTCTTCGTCGACCGGCTCGCCGATGACGTTGATGATGCGGCCGAGCATGCCCGGGCCGACCGGCACGGTGATCGGCGCGCCGGTGTCACGCACTTCCTGGCCGCGAACCAGACCTTCGGTCGAGTCCATGGCGATGCAGCGCACGGTGTTTTCACCCAGGTGCTGGGCGACTTCGAGCACCAGACGGTTGCCGACATTGGTCGTCTCGAGCGCGTTCAGGATCGCCGGCAGGTGATCGCCGAACTGCACGTCGACGACGGCGCCGATGACCTGGCGGACCTTGCCGACAACGCCGGTTGCCTTGCTGGCCACTGCCGATGTCTTGGCAGCTGCGGTCTTCGCCGGTGCTGCTGCCTTGGCCGGGGCCGCCTTCGCGGCTGCTGCTGGAGCCTTTGCCGCCTTCGCGGGGGCTGCTGCCTTCGCGGCTGCGGCCTTGGGGGCTGCCTTCTGGGGGGTCGCTGCTTTCGCCATCGTCTTTACCCTTTTCGTCCTTTGTTTCTCACGCGGTCCGGTCGCGGGCAAAAAACCCGCGGACCGCGCCTAGAGCGCCTCGGCGCCCGAAATGATTTCGATCAGTTCCTTGGTGATCTGCGCCTGCCGCTGGCGGTTATAGGTGATCGACAGTTTGTTGATCATCTCGCCGGCGTTGCGCGTCGCATTGTCCATGGCGCTCATCTTGGCGCCCATCTCGCCGGCCGCGTTTTCGAGCAGTGCCCGGAAAAGCTGCACCGAGATGTTGCGCGGAATGAGATCGGATAGGATTTCGCCCGGCTCCGGTTCGTATTCATAGACAGCGTTGCCGCCATCCGTCACTTCCGCCTGAGCCGAAGCAACGCCCGCCGGAATGATCTGCTGCGCGGTCGGGATTTGGCTGATCACCGACTTGAACTGCGAATAGAACAGCGTGCAGATGTCGAAGCCGCCCTCGTTGAAGAGATGGATGACCCTCTTGGCGATGGCATCGGCATTGACGAAACCGAGTGTCTTGACCTCGCGCAGATCGACGCGATCGATGATCAGCGACGCGTAGTCGCGGCGCAGGATGTCGAAACCCTTCTTGCCGACGCAGATGATCTTGACCTGCTTGCCGTCGGCCAAAAGCTTGCGGATGTGGTCGCGGGCAAGACGGGCGATCTGCGAATTGAAGCCGCCGCACAGGCCGCGCTCGGCGGTGCAGACGACGAGCAGATGCACATCATCCTTGCCGGTGCCGGTCATCAGCGCCGGGGCATCGCCACCGCCGCCGATCGCCTGGGTGATGTTCGCCAGCACGGAACCCATGCGCTCCGAATAGGGGCGCGCCGCTTCCGCAGCCTCTTGCGCACGGCGCAGCTTCGCCGCAGCGACCATCTGCATCGCCTTGGTGATCTTCTGCGTCGCCTTGACCGAGGCGATACGGTTACGAAGGTCTTTTAATGAAGGCATGCTTCAAACCTGATCCCGTCTTGTCGCTTCGCTCAGGCGAAGGTCTTGGCGAAAGCGTCGATCTCGGCCTTCAGCTTGGCGCGCAGATCGTCCGACAGTGCCTTTTCCTTGCGGATGGCGTCGAGAACGTCCTTGCCGGCCGCACGCATGTGGCTGAGCAGGCCATGCTCGAACTTGCCGACCTGGTTGACCGGCAGCTTGTCGAGATAACCGTTGACGCCGGCGAAGATCACCGCGACCTGCTCTTCCGTCTTCAGCGGCGAGAACTGCGGCTGCTTCAGGAGTTCGGTCAGGCGCGATCCGCGGTTGAGCAGGCGCTGCGTGGCAGCGTCGAGATCCGAGCCGAACTGCGCGAAGGCCGCCATTTCGCGGTACTGCGCGAGCTCGCCCTTGATCGAGCCGGCAACCTGCTTCATCGCCTTGATCTGCGCGGCCGAGCCGACGCGCGACACCGATAGACCGACGTTCACCGCAGGACGGATGCCCTGGAAGAACAGGTTGGTTTCGAGGAAGATCTGGCCGTCGGTGATCGAGATCACGTTGGTCGGGATGTAGGCCGACACGTCGTTGGCCTGCGTCTCGATGATCGGCAGAGCGGTCAGCGACCCGCCGCCCAGATCGTCGTTGAGCTTGGCGGCGCGCTCGAGCAGGCGCGAGTGCAGGTAGAACACGTCGCCCGGATAGGCTTCGCGGCCCGGCGGGCGGCGCAGCAGCAGCGACATCTGGCGATAGGCGACGGCCTGCTTCGACAGATCGTCATAGCTGATCAGCGCGTGCATGCCGTTGTCGCGGAAATATTCACCCATGGTGCAGCCGGCGAACGGCGCCAGGAACTGCATCGGCGCCGGGTCGGAAGCGGTGGCGGCGATGATGATCGAGTATTCGAGCGCGCCGCGCTCTTCCAGCACCTTGACGAACTGCGCGACGGTCGAGCGCTTCTGGCCGACGGCGACGTAGACGCAGTAGAGCTTTTCCTTCTCGGGGCCGTTGTCGTGCACCGACTTCTGGTTGAGCATCGTGTCGAGGATGATGGCGGTCTTGCCGGTCTGGCGATCGCCGATGACCAGCTCGCGCTGGCCGCGGCCGACCGGGATCAGCGCATCGATGGCCTTGAGACCGGTCGACATCGGCTCGTTCACCGACTTGCGCGGAATGATGCCGGGCGCCTTGACGTCGACGCGCTTGCGCTCGACTGCCTTGATCGGACCCTTGCCATCGATCGGATTGCCGAGCGCATCGACGACGCGGCCGAGCAGGCCTGGGCCGACGGGAACGTCGACGATGGCGCCGGTGCGCTTGACGATGTCGCCTTCCTTGATGTCGCGGTCGGCGCCGAAGATGACGACGCCGACATTGTCGGCTTCGAGGTTGAGCGCCATGCCGCGGATGCCGCCGGGGAATTCGACCATCTCGCCGGCCTGGACATTGTCGAGGCCGTAGACACGAGCGATACCGTCACCGACGGACAGCACCTGTCCAACTTCGGAGACCTCGGCCTCCTTGCCGAAATTCTTGATCTGGTCTTTCAGAATTGCGGAAATTTCCGCGGCGCGGATGTCCATCAGCCGACCTCTTTCAGTGCAAGCTTGAGCGAATTGAGTTTGGTTTTGAGCGACGTATCGATCTGGCGCGAGCCCATCTTGACCACCAGCCCGCCGAGCAGCGACGGATCGACGGTGACGGAGATAGCCACATCCTTGCCGGCAACGCTCTTCAGCGCCGCCTTGAGTTCGGTCTGCTGGACAGCCGTCAGCGCGTGAGCCGACGTCACTTCAGCAGCGGTCTCGCCACGGTGTTCGGCTGATATCTGGCGGAACGCCCTGATCATGCCGGGAATGGCGAACAGCCGGCGGTTGCGGGCGACGACACGCAGGAAATTTCCGGTAAGGCCGGTGATCCCGGCCTTGTCGGCGATCGCCGCGATGGCCTTCGCCTGGTCCTCGCTGGAGAACACCGGGCTGTTGATCAGCCGGGTGAGATCAGCGCTGCCCGCGAGCATGATTTCGAAACTGTTGAGGTCGGCTTCGACCTTGGCCACGGAATTTGCCTGCAGGGCGAGTTCGAACAGCGAACCCGCATAGCGTTCTGCGACACCTGAGATTGGCGATGACGATTGAGCCACGGACCGTCTTTTCTCTTGTCTGACAGGCCGTAGATTGTTGGCGCGAGCAAAAACTCTGGCTAAATCTTTGACCTTACTGCATTTTTTCGAGCACGGAGGCGCGGCTTCCGCTATCCCCGGCCGAAAGTCGATTGCCGTCTAGCACAGGCATTTTAAGACCGCAATGCGTCGTTCCGCATGGTTTTCAGGCACTATTGTCGCATCCGGCGAAAGTCGCCCGTCTTCCATCGCGGAATACCCAACGATTCAGGGCAGAAAGCCGAAGGCGAAGGCGAGCGGCAACGCCGCCAGGACCAATTCCAGCACAATGGAAACCCAATTGAAAGGCGTGTTGGCGCCATCAGACATCATCGACAGCAGCCGGCCGAAGGCAGTGAACAGCCAGGAGAAGCCAAGCGCCATGTAGATCAGCGGCTGCGCCAGCAGGATACAGCACAGGCCGACACCGAGATAAAAGCCCGACATCCTGCCGCGCCCCTCGGCGATCGCCGCAGCCTTCTCTGGCTTGACCTGCAGGCGCAGGGCACGAAAGGCGAGACCCGGCGCCAGGAAGAACAAAAGCCCGAGCAGCACCGTGAAGACGGCGCTCGACCACGCCAGCCATTCGCCCTGGCTCGTCGGCCATGGAAGCGCAAAATCCATCTTGTCCCCTCGAAATGCCTGTTTTGAAATTCCGGGCATTCTAACGGAGGAAAGCCCCCGCGCCAGATGGGTCCAGGTACTTTAGGCAGCGCGCATCAACCGAGCGCGAATTCCACAGCCGCCTCGGCATGGATGCGCGTCGTGTCGAAGACCGGGATGTCGAAATCCTGCTGGCCGATGAGCATGGTGATCTCGGTGCAGCCCATGATGACGCTGTCGGCCGCCTCTTCGCGGCGCAGGCGTTCGGTCTCGGCGATATAGGCCGCCTTTGAAGTCTCCTTGACCATGCCCTGGCACAACTCGTCGTAGATGACGCGATGGACCATGTCGCGCCCGGCCGCACCCGGCACCACCGGGTCCAAGCCAAATCTGTCAGCGAGCCGGCCTTTGTAGAAATCCTGCTCCATGGTGAAGCGCGTCGCCAGCAGCGCCGGACGCTGCATTCCGGCACGCTTGACCGCCACTGCGGTGGCATCGGCGATGTGGATCAGCGGGATCGACACCGACGCCTGCACCTGATCGGCCAGTTTGTGCATGGTGTTGGTGCACAAAAGCAGACCTTCCGCGCCGCCGGTCTCAAGCTTGCGCGCCGCTTCTACGAGGAGCACGCCGGCACCGTCCCAATCGCCGTGATGCTGCCGCTCGGCGATTTCGGCAAAGTCGAACGACCACAGAAGCAGTTTCGCGGAATGCAGCCCACCCAGCCGTTCGCGCACGATCTCGTTGAGCAGGCGATAGTAGATGGCGGTCGATTCCCAGCTCATGCCGCCGAGCAGGCCAAGGGTCTTCATATGAGTTTCCACATCTCGCTGGCTTGCGGGCAACCTATCGCTGAAAGCGCAACCTTACAAAAAACTCTGCGGGTCGACGTCGACCTGCACCCGGACCGAGCCGCGTTGCTTCGGCCCGTTGGCCAGCATGGCCCTGATGAAACCTTGCATGTCGGCGCGCCGTTCGCCCTGGATCAGCAGCCGGAAGCGGTGGCGGCCGCCGAGCAGTGACAGTGGCGCCTCGGCTGGCCCCAGCACGAACAGATCTGACGCCTCGGGTGCGGCGCGGCGCAGGCCACGTGCGTGGCCCTCGGCTTCCGCTCGTGTCACCGCACTGACGATGACACCCGCGAGCCGGCCGAAGGGCGGCAGGGCAGCCCGTTCGCGCTCGGCGATCTCACGTTCGTAAAATGCCTCGGCGTCGCCCGAGACGATCGCCCGCATCACCGGGTGGTCGGGCTGAAAGGTCTGCAGCAGTCCCAGGCTCTTCTTGCCGGTGCGGCCGGCGCGGCCGGTGACCTGGCTAAGCAGCTGGAAGGTGCGCTCGGCGGCACGCGGATCGCCATTGGCAAGGCCGAGATCGGCATCGACGACGCCGACAAGGGTCATGTTCGGGAAATTGTGGCCCTTGGCAACGAGCTGCGTGCCGATGACGATGTCGGCCTCGCCATCGGCGATCGCCTCCAGTTCCAGCCGCAGCCGCCGCACGCCGCCCATCAGGTCGGACGACAGGACGATGGTGCGCGCGTCGGGAAAATGCGTAACGACCTCTTCGGCGATGCGCTCGACACCCGGCCCGCAGGCGACCAGATGATCCAGCGTGCCGCATTCCGGGCAGGCTTCGGGGCGGCGCTCATTGTGGCCGCAATGATGGCAGACGAGTTGCCCGCGAAACCGGTGCTCGACCAGCCAGGCCGAGCAGACCGGGCAGCCGAAGCGATGGCCGCAGACCCGGCACAGCGTCAGTGGCGCATAGCCGCGCCGGTTGAGGAACAGCAGCGATTGCTCCTGCCTCTCCAGCGTCTGGCGCATCTGGTCGAGCAGAACCGGCGACAGGAAACCGCCACGCGCCGGCGGCGCACGCCGCATGTCGACCGCCTTCAGATGCGGAAGTGCTGCCTCGGCGAAGCGAGCGGAAAGCACCGCCCTGTTATATTTACCTTGGCTGGCATTGACCCGGCTTTCGACCGACGGCGTCGCCGACGCCAGCACCACGGGGAAGCTGCCGATATGGCCGCGCACCACCGCCATGTCGCGCGCATTGTAGAAGACGCGGTCCTCCTGCTTGTAGGCAGGGTCGTGCTCCTCGTCGACGACGATAAGGCCGATCTCCTTGAACGGCAGGAACAGCGCCGAGCGCGCGCCGGCGACGACCCGCACGCCGCCTTCCGCCACTTGCCGCCAGACTTTTTCGCGCATCCGCGGCGGCAGGTCGGAATGCCATTCGCCCGGCTTGGCGCCGAAGCGCTGCTGGAAGCGCTCGAGAAAGGCATGCGTCAGCGCGATTTCCGGCAGCAGGATCAGAACCTGCCTGCCCTGGTCGAGCGCAGCCGCCACCGCCTCGAAATAGACCTCGGTCTTACCCGAACCGGTGACGCCGTCGAGCAACGCGACGTTGAACACGCCGGCTGCGACATTGGCGCGCAGCATCTGCGCCGCGGCGCCCTGGTCCGGCATCAGTTCCGGAATAGCGTAGCCGGGATCGGGCGCGGCCACCACCGGGCGCGGCGGGATCATCACGGTCTCGAACACGCCTTGCGCCCTCAGGCCGTCGATCACCGTCGAGGACACGCCGGCGGCGTGAGCGAGGCCGGAGCGCGTCCAGGCAAGGCCGCCTTCGGCCGTCTCCAGCACGCGCTGCCTGGCGCCCGTCATCCGGTCAGGTGCGAGAAGCGTGCGCTGCAACCCCTCGATCCACGGTTCGGGGTCGAAAGCCTCCGGCGCCCGAAGCAGCATGCGCGCCACCATGCCCGGCGGCGACAGCGTGTACTGCGCCACCCAGTTGACGAAACGGCGCATCGCGCGGTCGATCGGCGGGCAATCGAAGACCTGTTCGATGGGGCGCAGCTTTTTCGCGTCGACCTTCTCGACCGCGCCATCCCAGACGATGCCGGCGACCTGGCGCGGCCCGAGCGGCACACGCACGATCGAGCCCGGCACCACGCGCATGCCGGCCGGCACGGCGTAGGTGTAGGGGCGTTCGGCGGGCATCGGCACCAGCACCGGTGCGGCTGCGACAAAGGGCGAATCTTCGATCATGAGGCGTGACCTTGCCCTGACTTTGGTCTAGATCAAAGGCCGACCCCAAATGTGCATGGCATGCACATGAAAATCTTCAGGAGACCCGCCATGAAATTTTTTGTCGACACCGCCGACGTCAAGGATATCCGTGAGCTGAACGATCTGGGGCTGCTCGACGGCGTCACCACCAATCCGTCGCTGATCCTCAAATCCGGCGGCAAGATCGCCGAGGTCACCAAACAGATTTGCGACATCGTCAAGGGTCCGGTCTCGGCTGAAGTCACCGCCACCGAATATTCCGAGATGATGCAGCAGGCCAAGGTTCTGGCCAAGATCGCCGACAATGTCTGCATCAAGGTGCCGCTGACGCTGGACGGTCTCAAGGCTTGCAAGACGATCCGCACCGAGATGAACCGCCTGGTCAACGTCACCCTGTGCTTTTCGGCCAACCAGGCGCTGCTTGCGGCCAAGGCCGGCGCCTCGTTCATCTCGCCCTTCGTCGGCCGAATCGACGACATCGGCATCGATGGCATGGAACTGATCCAGGAGATCCGGCAGATCTACGACAATTACGATTTCCAGACCGAGATCCTCGTCGCTTCCGTGCGCACCGTGAACCACGTCAAGCAGGCGGCACTGATCGGCGCCGATGTTGTGACCGCGCCGCCGGCGACCCTGAAGGCCCTGGTCAACCATCCGCTGACCGACAAGGGCCTCGCCGCCTTCCTCGCCGACTGGGCCAAGACCGGCCAATCGATTGGCTGAGATGGCGATCGGCTGAAGCCAATGCGCTTGCAGTGAAAAAAGACCGGGCAACCGGTCTTTTTTATGTGCTGCGGGTGGGGTGACTTTCCAAGTCTTTGTTTTTGCGTGCCTTGCACTAGCTCTTTTGGCTTTACTGCATCGCAGCATTGCATCCAGCTGAAATCGAGAGCGACAAGTTCAAAACAGGATATTTGATCGAGTTCACCAGATCGACACGCTGCTGAAGCATACCCTGGATATCACGCTAGAGAGATGCCCTTCGACGAACTTAAAAAACGATGACTTGGTCGAACCCTTTGTAAAGGTGCTGGCTGTAGCTTCGATGTTTTAGCTACTGGGTCGAACATGAGCCTTCTAATCTCAATCGCCTTTTCTGTTCTTGCATCAATAGGACTCGCTTTCGCAAAGGCATTTTCAATCTACGGCCTCATTCGGGACAAACGCTATTCGTGGGTGAGTTTCATAGTGATTTCGGTCGTGTGGCTTGGCGCAACGGTGCTGAGTGCCAACCGGACGTGTGGTCAATGGGGGTGTAGCTGGGGCCTTCACTTCGGTTGGATTCTTGCCCTGTTGCCTCAAGGCTTCGTGACGAATGTTGCGTTAGGTGAGAAGCTATTTGTGATTGCGTTGCTTACATATTTGGGACTGTGCGTCTATTTCTTCGGGCATGTCATTGGCTGGTTATCCTATGTGGTCGTCAGCATTGGAAAGGCCGTCACTAACCGCTAGTGTAGATGCTTAAGGTTTAGGCTGGGATAGGTGATGGAATTCACGAGCTTGACCCGCAGCTGAAGCATCCCCTGAAGCATGATCCCATAACGGCCGGGGTCGCTCAGTCCGCGCCGTCATCCTCAGGCACGGTCGCCGGCTGGCGCCGGCCCATGATGATTTCGCGTTTGCCAACATGGTTGGGTGCGCCGACCAATCCTTCCTTTTCCATACGCTCGACCAGGGATGCGGCGCGGTTGTAGCCGATGCCGAGGCGGCGCTGGATGTAGGAGGTCGAACACTTCTTGTCGCGCACCACCACCTTGACCGCCTCGTCGTAGATCGCATCGCTGTCTTCGGCTGCAACCGATCCCTTGTCGAAGACCGCGCCCTGGTCCTCGTCGATTTCTTCCTCATCCTCGTCGGCGGTCACGGTTTCCAGATATTCAGGCCGGCCCTGCGCCTTGAGATGCGCCACGACGTGCTCGACCTCCGCGTCGGAGACAAACGGCCCATGCACGCGCGAAATGCGCCCGCCACCCATCATGTGCAGCATGTCGCCCTGGCCGAGCAGCTGCTCGGCGCCCTGCTCGCCCAGGATGGTGCGGCTGTCGATCTTCGACGTCACCTGGAAGGAAATCCGGGTCGGGAAATTGGCCTTGATCGTGCCCGTGATGACGTCGACCGAGGGACGCTGCGTTGCCATGATCAGGTGGATGCCGGCAGCACGCGCCATCTGCGCCAGACGCTGGATGGCGCCTTCGATCTCCTTGCCGGCGACCATCATCAGGTCGGCCATCTCGTCGACGATGACGACGATGTAGGGCATCGGCGCCAGGTCTACTTCCTGCTGTTCGAAAAGCGGTTCGCCGGTGCCCTTTTCGAAGCCGGTCTGCACCGTCATGACGACGGTTTCGCCCTTGTCGCGGGCTTGGGCGGCGCGCTCGTTGTAGCCGTCGATGTTGCGCACACCGAGCCGCGCCATCTTGCGATACCGGTCCTCCATTTCGCGCACCGCCCATTTGAGCGCCGTGACGGCTTTCTTGGGATCCGTGACGACGGGCGTCAGAAGATGCGGGATGCCGTCATAGACAGAGAGTTCGAGCATTTTGGGATCGACCATGATCAGCCGGCATTCTTCCGGCTTCAGCCGATAGAGCAACGACAGGATCATGGTGTTGATGGCGACCGACTTGCCGGAGCCGGTGGTTCCGGCCACGAGCAGATGCGGCATCTTCGCCAGCTCGGCGATGACCGGCTCACCGCCGATCGTCTTGCCGAGACACAGCGCCAGCTTGCAGCTCGTCTTGCGGAAGCCCTCCGATTCGATCAGCTCCCGGAAATAGACGGTTTCGCGCATCTCGTTCGGGAGCTCGATGCCGATGACGTTGCGGCCGGGCACGACGGCGACGCGCGCCGAAATCGCCGACATGGAGCGGGCGATATCGTCGGCAAGCCCGATGACGCGAGAAGATTTGACGCCCGGCGCCGGTTCGAACTCATAGAGCGTGACGACCGGGCCGGGACGAACATGAATGATCTCGCCACGCACGCCGAAGTCTTCGAGCACGCTTTCCAGCAGATCCGCGTTCTGCTCGAGCCGCTCCTGCGACATGTAGAAACCTTGTCCCTCCGGTGGCTGCTGCAACAGCTCTTCCGAGGGAAGCTCGTAGGGATCGCCCGCGGTTGACAGCACCACCTTTCCAGCCCCAGGCAAGCGTGCAGAGCGGGCGCCAACGGCCTTGGCAGGGACGTTCGCATTTGGCGCGGCCGGCGCGGAAACGGCATCGCTTTTGGCGGCTGGAATTATGACAGGCTGGACCGGCGACAGCGCATTGCTCGCCGGCACGTCAGGTTGGGCGACGGCCTGGTTCGAATTGGCCGGCCAAACATCCGGCAACGGCTTCAAGGCCTGGCCCGGCAGGCAGTCGATGACACGAAACAAGGCGGTGGCATCGGTCCCTGTCGTCGGGCGGATGTCGATCGGCATGGTGGTGACTGGCGCTGCGGCGAGCGGCGCAGGCGACGCTGAACCGGTTTGCCGGGCCGACGGCGAAACGTCGACCAGATAGGGTGCCATAGCCTCGAAGAAGGCATGATCCGAAAGATAGGGCCAGCGCTGCCTTTCGGTTTTGGTCGGGGCGCCCGGAGCAACGGACGCACGCGCGGATGCCCGTCCCGTTGCGACCGTCCTCGGCGGCACCGGCGCAACGGCTGGCACCCTCTCCCTGGCGCGCACGGACGGGACAAAAGCAGCAGCCGGCGGCAGTGGCCCTTGCGTGGCCTGCCCAGTCTGCGGCTGGGAGGCAGGGCTTTTCACCGACGCCGGCAATGCCAGGAGCGAGGGCGCGGAGGACGCCCTGCCGACCATGGGTTGCGCAACGGCTTGCTGTGCCGGGCGCGTCGCGCCGTGTTCGACGACACGCTCGTGCTGCGGATGATGCTTCCTGGCCTCATAATCCGGCGTGCGTGTAAAACGCACGTTGGGTGCAAGGAAGAAATATTCCTGCCAGGCAGGGCTCTCGATATCGCCGATTTTCGAAGGCGTGTCGTCGGAGCCACTCCGCGGCTCCATATAGGGCCGCTTGTTGCCGCCGAGATCGACCACCGGCGCGGAATAGCCGGCCTGGCGTGTGGCGGGCTGCCGGCCGGCCGTTTCCTTGCGAGCCGGACGATCAAGGTCGCTTGCCGCGGAAGAACTTCGCTGACCACCCCTGTCGCCGATGCTCTCGGAGCGCTTCCCCTCGGGATCATCAGGCGATGCGGCCGTCGACAAATTGACCCGGGAAAAACGCTTGGCTTCCATTCTCAAGACTCACTCTGAAATGTCTGCCGAGCAATAGGGAGCGAGTGGTTAACAGTTGCTTCCCGGATGGGTCGCCGACGATCCTGAGCGCCAAAATCTTCGTGGCAGTCTGCGAGCGACGTGGCACGATCGTCGCCTCGCCGCACCCACCGCTGTGGCGCGATCTACTCGCTGTGCTATAGCAGGCCGATGGGTCTCTTCGGACAATCTCTGTTCAGAATCTGGCTCTGTTCGGGAATCTGGTCATGATCCCACGATCATCCCGTCATGCCTGGGGCGCCAGACCGTTTTCGTGAAGCAGATGAGGTGCGCTAGCCGGTCTTGCCGTGCCGGACAAGGTCCTGGGCAATGGACAGCTGCAGCGCTTCCGCCAACTCTCGCGCCGCGCGATTCTCGGCGTCGATCTGCGCCCGGTATGCGGCGAATTCCTGACGCGGCCTGTCGAAGGACGAGGTGATCGAACGCTTGCCGGATGCGATCACCACGCCGGTCTTCGCATCGGCCAGCGTATAGCTGCCGGTCAGCGTCACGGAACCGGCGGTCGGCTCGTCTTCGTCGGTTCCGACCTGCACAAGTGCCGCGGACTCGACCGCTTCGGTCACGCCGAGATTGAGCGAATAGGCCGGCGAGGCCGGCTCGCCGGCGCCTCGTCCAAACCCGAAAATGAGATTGTTGCGCACCTGTTGGCCGTAACGCGTATTGACCGGCTTGATGCCGATCAACGCCAGTTCGGCACTGGCACTGGCCTGCGAACCCGACAGTGGCGCGCTCGAATAGAGCGGCCGCACCGTGCAGGCCGAGACAAGCGCGAGCGAACCTATCAGGCCGGCAAGCGCCATGCGGCGCAGCAAATGGCTCAACTCTGTCTTTTCCCGATCAGGCAACGACATTGACGATCCTCTGCGGCACGATGATCACCTTGCGCGGAGCCTTCCCTTCGAGTGCTTTCTGCACGAAGTCGAGAGCCAATACCGCTTTTTCGACCGCACCTTGGTCCGCGTCGCGGGCAATTGTCAAATCCCCCCGCTTCTTGCCGTTGACCTGTACCGGATAGGTGACTTCGTTGTCGACGACCAGCGCCGGATCGAAGACCGGCCACGGCCGTTCGGCAACGAGATCGGTGCCGCCGAGCGTTGCCCAGCACTCCTCGGCCAGATGCGGCATGACCGGCGCGATCAGATGCACGAGAATCTCCACCGCCTGCCGGCAGGCGCCTTTCAGCGCTGCATCGGCCTTGCCTTCGGCCACCTCGTTAAGCGGCGTGGTCAGCGCGTTGGCCAGTTCGTAGATGCGGGCGATGGCGCGGTTGAAAGCGAGCTTCTCGATATCCTCTCCGACCGCCTTGAGGATCTTGTGCGCGGCCTTGGAAACCACCGCGGCCTCGCCGCTGCTGGCCGCCACGGGCTTGATGCCGGCCAGTGTTTCGGCCGCCGTCGACACCAGGCGCCAGATGCGCTGGATGAAGCGATGCGCGCCGGCGGCGCCATCGTCGGTCCACTCGACATCGCGCTCGGGAGGCGAATCCGACAGCATGAACCAGCGCGCCGTATCGGCGCCGTAGCCATCGGTGATGTCTTCCGGGCTCACCGTGTTCTTCTTCGACTTCGACATCTTTTCCAGCGGGCCGATGGAGACGGTCTCGCCGGTGGCGATCTCGATGGCGCTGCGCTTGCCGTCGACGTCCTCCAGCCGAACTTCGGTGGGCGCCAGCCAGCGGCCGTTCGATGCCGAGCCAACGCGATAGGTTTCGTGCACCACCATGCCTTGCGTGAACAGGCCCTTGAACGGCTCGGCCAGATCGACATGGCCGGCCTCGCGCATGGCGCGGGTGAAGAAGCGCGAATAGAGCAGATGCAGGATCGCGTGCTCGATCCCGCCAATATACTGGTCGACCGGCAGCCATTCGTTGGCCGCCTTGGGATCGGTCGGTTCATGTGCCCACGGCGCGGTGAAGCGGGCAAAATACCACGACGAATCGACGAACGTGTCCATCGTGTCGGTTTCGCGCCGCGCATCCCTGCCGCATTGCGGACATTTCACATGCCGCCATGTCGGATGACGGTCGAGCGGATTGCCCGGGCGGTCGAAATCGACATCGTCGGGCAGCTTCACCGGCAGGTCCGCCTTCGGCACCGGCACCACGCCGCAAGCCTCGCAATGGATCATCGGGATAGGGCAGCCCCAGTAGCGCTGGCGCGAAATGCCCCAATCGCGCAGGCGGAAATTCACCTTGCGCTCGGCCATCGGCCGGTTGCCGATCGTCTTCTGCTCCAGCAGTTTGGCGACTTCGTCGAAAGCCTGATCCGGCTTCATGCCGTTGAGAAAGCGCGAATTGATCATCACGCCGTCATCGACATAGGCTTCATCGATGATCTGGAACGTCGCCGGATTCTCGCCTTCCGGCATCACCACCGGAATCACCGGCAGGCCATATTTGTTGGCGAAGTCGAGGTCGCGCTGGTCGCCGGACGGGCAGCCGAAAATGGCGCCGGTGCCGTATTCCATCAGCACGAAATTGGCGACATAGACAGGCAGCGTCCAGTTGTCGTCAAACGGATGGACGACGCGGAGGCCGGTGTCAAAACCCTTCTTCTCAGCTGTCTCCAGCGCCGCCACCGAGGTGCCCATATGGCCGATATCCTCGATGAACTTCGCCAGTGCCGGATTGTGCGCAGCGGCCTTCTTGGCCAACGGATGATCGGCGGCGACAGCCATGAAGGAAGCGCCGAAGATGGTGTCGGGCCTTGTCGTATAGACTTCCAGCTCATGCTCGCCATCAGAGGCGTCGGCCAGAGGCCAACGGATCAGCAGGCCTTCCGAGCGGCCGATCCAGTTCTGCTGCATCAGCTTCACTTTTTCCGGCCATTCGTCGAGGCCTTCGAGCGAATCCAGCAGATCCTGGGCGAAGTCGGTGATCCTGAAGAACCACTGCGTCAGTTCGCGCTGTTCGACCAGCGCGCCCGAGCGCCAGCCGCGCCCGTCGATGACCTGCTCGTTGGCAAGCACCGTCATGTCCTCCGGATCCCAGTTGACCTTGGAGGATTTGCGCATCACCAGCCCCTTCTCGACAAAGTCGAGGAACAGCATCTGCTGGCGGTGGTAGTAATCGACGTCGCAGGTGGCGAATTCGCGCGCCCAGTCCAGCGACAGCCCCATGACCTTGAGCTGCTCGCGCATGGTGGCGATGTTCTGGTAGGTCCACTCCTTGGGGTGGACCTTGTTCTGCATCGCCGCGTTTTCGGCCGGCATGCCGAAGGCGTCCCAGCCCATCGGGTGCAGCACGTTGAAGCCCTTGGCCCGCTTGTAGCGCGCCACCACGTCGCCCATCGTGTAATTGCGGGTATGACCGATATGGATGCGCCCCGACGGATAGGGGAACATCTCCAGCACGTAGTATTTCGGGCGCGGATCGTCATTGTGCGCTTCGAACAGCTTCTTGGCGTCCCAGGCCTTCTGCCATTTGGGCTCTGACGCGCGCGGATTGTATCGTTCGGTTGCCATGGGACGTTTTTCACTTAAAAGCATGCGCGAACTGCGGGCGATGGCTCGGCAGTTCAGGGAATGTGGTCCGGGTGTTCACCATGGTTTGGCAAACCCGTCAACCATATGGGTACCGCGTCTGACAAAAACGCCGGTCAAAACAGCAGGATTTGCATATGGGTGACGCCGTTCAGCAATTTTTCGCGGTCAAGGCGAAGATCGCCGCCGCCGAACGCGAGGCCGGCCGCGAAGCCGGCGCCGTGACCCTGGTCGCGGTCTCAAAGACCTTTGATGCCGCCGACATCGGCCCGGTCATCGAAGCCGGCCAGCGCGTCTTCGGCGAGAACCGGGTGCAGGAGGCGCAAGCCAAATGGCCTGATCTGAAGGACGCATTTCCCGACATCGAACTGCATCTGATCGGCCCGCTGCAATCCAACAAGGCTAGGGAAGCGGTAGCACTGTTCGACGTCATCGAGACGGTCGATCGCGAGAAGATCGCCGCCGAACTCGCCAAGGAGATCGCCAAACAGGGCCGCGCGCCAAAACTCTATGTCCAGGTCAACACCGGCTCCGAGCCGCAGAAGGCCGGCATCGAGCCCCGCGAGGCCGTGGCCTTCGTCGCCCGCTGCCGCGACGTGCACGGCCTCGCCATCGAAGGCCTGATGTGCATCCCGCCGGCCGACGAGAACCCCGGTCCCCACTTCGCCCTGCTGGAGAAGCTTAGCAAGGAAGCCGACGTCGCCAAACTCTCGATGGGCATGTCCGGGGACTACGAAACGGCGATCGCCTTCGGTGCCACCAGCGTCCGCGTCGGTTCGGCGATCTTCGGCACTCGCTGAGACGCAACGGCCTTTGGGCCAATCCGAGAGGCTCGTTGCTCCAGGACTGGAAACGAAACGTACCGTTCCTATTTGCTTTGCGTCATCACAAACTCTCTGGAGCCGCCACCATGCGCTACAACCAGCTTGGAAATACGGGGATGTTCGTCTCCGAACTGTGCCTCGGCACCATGACCTTCGGCGCCGCCGGTCAGAATGCCCAATGGGGCCTGATCGCCAGCCTCGACCAGAAGGGCGTCAACGAGATCGTTGCCCATTCGCTTGCCGCTGGCGTCAATTTCTTCGATACGGCCGACGTCTACTCCTTTGGCGAATCCGAACGGTTGCTCGGCCAGTCGCTCAGGGATCTCAAGGTCAACAGGCAGAATGTGGTCATCGCCACCAAGACGCATGGCGCCATGGGTGAAGGCCCCAACCAGCGCGGCTCGTCACGCGGCCACATCATGGATTCGGTCGATGCCAGCTTGGAGCGGCTGCAGCTCGACCATATCGATCTCTACCAGTTGCACGGCACCGACACGGTGACGCCGATCGACGAGACGCTGCGAGCGCTCGACGATCTGGTTGCCAGCGGTAAGGTCCGCTATGTCGGCGTCTCCAACTGGGCGGCATGGCGCATCGCCAAGGCGCTCGGCATCGCCGAGCGCAAGGGCTTTGCCCGTTTCGAGACCGTGCAGTCCTACTATTCGATCGCCGGCCGCGATCTCGAGCGCGAGATCGTGCCGCTGCTCAATGAGGAGAAGCTCGGCCTGATGGTGTGGTCGCCGATGGCCGGTGGCCTGCTCTCCGGCAAATATGGTCCCGGCGCACCCGGCAATGGCGAAGGCCGCCGCGCGTCCTTCAACTTCCCGCCGGTCAATGAGGACCGCGCCTGGGCGGCCGTTGCCGTCATGCGCGACATCGCCAAAAAACATGATGTGAGCGTCGCCACGGTGGCGCTCGGCTATGTCCTGGCCAAGCCCTTCGTGATGAGCGTCATCATCGGCGCCAGCCGCATGGAGCAGCTGGAGCAGAACCTTGCCGCCACTGAGGTGAAGCTCGACACCGACGATCTGGTTCGTCTCGACGAGGTCAGCGCCCTGCCGTCCGAATATCCAGGCTGGATGCTGGAGCGCCAGGCAGCGGGCCGCCGTCCGGCGGCGTTCACGCCGAAAGCATAAATACAGCCCACGCTGACATCTCGGGAGCCGTGGCTCCGGAGATGTCAGGTCAGCCGGACGCTCTCGCCCAGAAAATCGAGAAAGGCGCGCACCCGCGCCGGCAGATGCCGGCCCTGGCCGACATAGACGGCGTGGGTCGGCTCCTCGTCACCCGGATTGAATGCCTCCAGCAGCGGCGCCAGTCTGCCGGCCGCTATGTCTTCCGCCACATGCCAGCGCGCCAGCCGGGCGATGCCCGCGCCCGCCAGTGCCATGAGCCGCATCGCCTCACCATCGCTGACCAGCGTGTTGCCGGTGATCGGAATCATGATGACGCGGCCTTCCGCGTCGAGGAACGGCCAGCCATCGAGGTGCCTGACGAAGCCGAAGCCCATGCGGTTGTGTTTGTCGAGATCGGCTGGCGTCAGCGGTATGCCGTGCGTCTCGAGGTAAGAAGGTGCTGCAACAACGACCACCGGGCTTTGCCCGAGCTTGCGCGCCACCAGCCGTGACTCACTCAATGGCCCGGCACGGATGGCAACATCGGCGCGCTCCGCCATCAGGTCGACGACGCTGTCGGTCAGCACCAGATCGACCGAAATCTCGGGGTAGCGTTCCAGGAACCGAGGCAGAAGCGGGACCAGCCGATGCACCCCGAAGGGCACGTAGCTGTTAATGCGCACACGTCCGCGCGGTGAAGCACCGGCCGCTGCCTCCTGCTCGGCTGCCGCCATGTCGGCAAGGATGCGCAGGCCGCTCTCGTAGAATGCTGTGCCTTCCGGCGTCAGTTGCAGCTTTCGCGTCGAGCGGCTGACCAGCCGCGCGCCAAGCCGGGCCTCCAGCCGCGCGATCAGCTTGCTCACCGCCGACGGCGTCATGCGCAACGCGCGTGCCGCGGAGGAGAAACTGCCTTCCTCGACGACGCGCACGAACACTTCGATCTCGCCGGAGCGATTGACGTCGGGCCTGGCCATTTATGAATCTATTTCACAGAAAATATGCCCAAGGCAAGCCTGGTTCACAATGCAGGGAAGCACGATCTCAGGGGTCGGGGCGCGGGACGGCGCTCTTCGCCATCGAAGTGGAAACCGCCATGCCTCTTGCTCTCTACGCCCTCGCCGCCGGTGCCTTCGGCATCGGCGTCACCGAATTTGTTATCATGGGTCTGCTGCTCGATGTCAGCAAGGATCTCGGCGTTTCGATTTCGGCTGCCGGCCAGCTCATTTCGGGCTATGCGCTTGGCGTCGTCATCGGCGCGCCCTTGCTGACCATCGCCACCGGCAACTGGCCGCGCAAGACCGTGCTTCTGGCGCTGATGGCGATCTTCACGTTCGGCAATCTCGCCTGCGCGCTGGCGCCCGACTACTGGACGCTGATGGGCGCCCGCATCATCACCGCCTTTGCCCACGGCACTTTCTTCGGCGTCGGCTCGGTGGTCGCCACCGGCTTGGTCGCGCCCAACAGACAAGCCTCGGCGATCGCGCTGATGTTCACCGGCCTGACCATCGCCAACATCCTCGGCGTGCCCTTCGGCACCTGGCTCGGCCAGGCCTTCGGCTGGCGCGCGACCTTCTGGGCCGTGACAGTGGTCGGTGTGGCCGCCTTCGCCGTCATCCTGGCTCTGGTGCCACGCAGCCGGACGGCGCCCGAAAAGAGCGACCTGCGCGCCGATCTCGCCGTTTTGCGCCGCACCCCCGTCCTGCTCGGCCTCGCCACCACCGTGCTCGGCTATGCCGGCGTCTTCGCCGTCTTCACTTATATCGCTCCGTTGCTGACCGAGATAAGCGGCTTCAAGGAAGCAGCCGTGTCGCCGATCCTGCTCGTCTTCGGCGGCGGTCTCATCGCCGGCAATTTGCTTGGCGGCAAGGTCGCCGACCGCTGGCTTGTGCCGGCCGTGCTGGGCAGCCTCGTGGTGCTGGCCCTGGTGCTCGCAACGATGACCTTCGCCATCCACAGCCAGGTGATGGCCGTCATCTATGTCGGCCTGCTCGGTGCCGCCGCCTTTGCTACCGTGGCGCCGCTGCAGATGTGGGTGCTGGACAAGGCGCAAGGTGCCGGCCAGAGCCTCGCCTCGTCCTTCAACATCGCCGCTTTCAATCTCGGCAACGCCGCAGGCGCCTGGCTTGGCGGCGCGGTGATTGCCCAAGGGCTTGGCCTGGGTGCCCTGACCTGGGTCGCCGCCTTGCTGCCGCTCACGGCGCTCGGCGTGGCCGGACTGGCGCTGCGTCTCGATCGTACCCCGGCGCTCGGCGCACCTGCCTCCATCCGCTCGTGACTACCCTCGGCAAACCCTTCCGACACCCTTCATACCACCAGGAGTAAAAAGATGGATTATCGACGTCTCGGTGCATCGGGCTTGAAAGTGCCCGCACTCTCATTCGGCGCGGGAACCTTTGGCGGTTCCGGCCCGCTGTTCGGCGCCTGGGGCAACAGCGACGCCAGGGAAGCGCGGCGGCTGATCGACATCTGCCTGGAGGCTGGTGTCAATTTGTTCGACACGGCCGACGTCTATTCGAACGGCGCTTCTGAACAGGTGCTTGGCGACGCGATAAAAGGCCGCCGCGATGCCGTGCTGATCTCGACCAAGACCGCGCTGCCGATGGGCGATGGGCCGGGCGATTACGGCTCGTCACGTTCGCGGCTGATCAGATCCGTGGATGATGCGCTGAGGCGCCTCGGCACCGACTACATCGACCTTTTGCAGCTACACGCCTTCGATGCCGGCACGCCGATCGAGGAGGTGCTGTCGACGCTGGACAACCTGATCCGTGCCGGCAAGCTGCGCTATGTCGGCGTCTCCAACTTCTCCGGATGGCAAGTGATGAAGTCGTTGGCGCAAGCCGACAGCCAAGGCTATCCGCGCTATGTCGCCCATCAGGTCTACTATTCGCTGGTCGGCCGCGACTATGAGTGGGAGCTGATGCCGCTCGGCCTCGACCAGGGTGTCGGTGCATTGGTGTGGAGCCCGCTTGGCTGGGGCCGCCTGACCGGCAAGATCCGCCGTGGCCAGCTCCTGCCGGAACAGAGCCGGCTGCACGACACGGCAAGCTTCGGTCCGCCGGTCGAGGACGAGCATCTCTATCGAGTGATGGATGCCCTCGATGTCGTGGCCGAGGAAACCGGCAAGACCGTGCCGCAGATCGCCATCAACTGGCTGCTGCAGCGCCCGACCGTATCGTCGGTCATCATCGGCGCCCGCAACGAGGAGCAGTTGCGCCAGAACCTCGGTGCCGTCGGCTGGACCTTGACGCCGGAGCAGATAAGGCAGCTCGACGCGGCAAGCGAAGTCACCGCGCCCTACCCGTACTTCCCGTATCGGCGGCAGGAAGGCTTTGCCCGGTTGAACCCGCCGGTGGTTTGAGCGCATCGGGCCGTCATGGCGCAAGGTTCGCGGGCCAGCGCCCCCCTCTGGCCTGCCGGACATCTCCCCCTCAAGGGGGGAGATCGGATGTCGCGGCGACTTTCGCCAATCGCAGGCCTAACAAGGGGCGGCGTTGTCGGTGGAGCTGCCAATCTGCCCACTTGAGGGGGAGATGTCCGGCAGGACAGAGGGGGGCGTCGTAGAACGCCGACCTCAAGAAGCCGTTGCTGCGAAACTTGCCCCTAGTGCAGCACAAACTCCCCATCCACCTTGCGCCATTCATTCGGCGCGATCAGCTTCTGGTGGGTGTAGCTGATCGAATGCAGCGGCCCGTCCAGCTTGGCCTTCCAGAATTCGATGAACTTGATCAGCACCGGAAACTTCGGCGCGAGATCGTAGTCCTGCCAGATGAAGCTCTGCAGCAGATGCGGGTGATCGGGAAAGTGATAAAGAATCTTGGCAGTGGTCAAGCCATAGCCTTTGAGCATCAGGTCCATTTCGGCATGGTCGCGCATGACGGTCCCCAGGTTGATTCGCCTGTCCTCCCACGGCTGATTGTGCGCGCCGCTGATTAACCGTCTATTGATTTTTTCTTCATCTGAACCGGCTTTAGCATGCGAAAACATGCAGTTAGCAGCGCACCTCTTCGAGTGCTGACAGCCCTGGAGAAGCCCCTGCGGCATCCCGCCGCGCGAATCCAACGTCTAATGTTGCCGTAACGGCGGAACTGGTAATAATGCCGCCGAATTCGCGGCCGTGTCGCCGCGATCCCGCCGGCATTTCAAGCCGGCGATTGGTTCGGGAGGAAAGTCAGGAATGTCCGAGTTTCATGTCCATCGCGTCCAGCCGGCGTGGAAGAAAAACGCGCTGATCGACAATGACACCTACCTGAAATGGTATGCCGACAGCGTCAAGAACCCGGACAAATTCTGGGGCAAGCACGGCAAGCGCATCGACTGGTTCAAGCCGTTCAGCAAGGTCAAGAACACCTCCTTCGACGGCAAGGTCTCGATTAAATGGTTCGAGGACGGACTGACCAACGTTTCCTACAACTGCATCGACCGGCATCTGAAGAAGCGCGGCAACCAGACCGCCATCATTTGGGAAGGCGACAATCCCTACGACGACAAGAAGGTCACCTATAACGAGCTCTACGAGCATGTCTGCCGGCTCGCCAATGTGATGAAGAAACACGGCGTCAAGAAAGGCGATCGAGTCACCATCTACATGCCGATGATCCCGGAAGCCGCCTATGCGATGCTGGCCTGCACGCGCATCGGCGCCGTCCATTCGATCGTCTTCGGCGGTTTCTCGCCGGATGCGCTGGCCGGCCGCATCGACGACTGCAAGTCGACCTTCGTTATCACGGCTGACGAAGGCCTGCGCGGCGGCAAGCCGATCCCTTTGAAGGAAAACACCGACAGGGCGATCGAGATCGCCGCGAAAGCCGGAACGAAAGTCGAAAAGGTGGTGGTCGTGCGACGCACCGGCGGCAAGACCGGCTGGGTTTCAGGCCGCGACGTCTGGTATCACGACGAGATCGCGACGGTGAAAGCCGAATGCAAGCCCGAGAAGATGAAGGCCGAGGACCCGCTGTTCATTCTCTACACGTCGGGTTCGACCGGCAAGCCGAAGGGCGTGCTGCACACCACCGCCGGCTATCTCGTCTACGTCTCGATGACCCACCAATATGTCTTCGACTACCATGACGGCGACATCTACTGGTGCACCGCCGATGTCGGCTGGGTAACCGGCCACAGCTACATCGTCTACGGCCCGCTCGCCAACGGCGCCACCACGCTGATGTTCGAAGGCGTGCCGAACTATCCGTCGCAGTCGCGCTTCTGGGAAGTCATCGACAAGCACAAGGTCAATATCTTCTACACCGCGCCGACGGCGTTGCGCGCGCTGATGGGCGCCGGCGATGCGCACGTGAAGAAGACGTCGCGCAAATCGCTGCGCGTGCTGGGTTCGGTCGGCGAGCCGATCAACCCGGAAGCCTGGGAGTGGTATTTCAACGTCGTCGGCAACGGCAAGGTGCCGATCGTCGACACCTGGTGGCAGACCGAGACCGGCGGCATCCTGATCACGCCGCTGCCAGGTGCGACCGACCTCAAGGCGGGTTCGGCGACGCGGCCTTTCTTCGGCATCAAGCCGCAGCTGGTCGACGGCGAGGGCAAGGTGCTGGAAGGTGCGGCCGACGGCAATCTGTGCATCACCGATTCCTGGCCGGGCCAGATGCGCACAGTCTATGGCGATCACGACCGCTTCGTGCAGACCTATTTTTCGACCTACAAGGGCAAGTACTTCACCGGTGACGGCTGCCGCCGCGACGCCGACGGCTATTACTGGATCACCGGCCGCGTCGACGACGTCATCAACGTTTCCGGCCACCGCATGGGCACGGCCGAAGTCGAATCGGCGCTGGTCAGCCATGAGAAGGTTTCCGAGGCCGCGGTCGTGGGCTATCCCCACGACATCAAGGGCCAGGGTATCTACAGCTACGTCACCTTGATGAAGGGTGCCGAACCCACCGAAGAGCTGCGCAAGGAGCTTGTTGCCCATGTCCGCAAGGAGATCGGCGCCATCGCTTCGCCCGACAAGATCCAGTTCGCGCCGGGCCTGCCGAAGACGCGTTCCGGCAAGATCATGCGTCGCATCCTGCGCAAGATCGCCGAGGACGATTTTTCTGCCCTGGGTGACACCTCGACGCTGGCCGACCCGGCCGTCGTCGATGATCTGGTCGCCAACCGGCAGAACAAGAAGAGCTGATGCAGGCCGCGCTGGGCACTGTCAGCGAACTCTGGCGCTATCCGGCGAGTTCGCTTGCCGGCGAGCGCCTGAAAACAATCTCGGTCGACGTCGAGAGCATCGACGGCGACCGCCTGTTCGGCCTTGTCGACGTGTCCGACAACGAGATCGCACGACCGGACCGCGACGCGAAATGGCACAAGGTGCCGCGCATCCGCACCCGGCTGTCGCCGACCCTGGAACTCGAGATTGCCGTTCCCGAGGGCGACTGGCTGGCCGCGCCAAGCATCGAGAGCGACCGCGCGGTGTCGGCCTATCTCGGCTTCGAGGCCTCGCTCCGTCCGTTTCGCCGCGAGAATGCCGGGCCTGACTATGCCGGCCCGCTGACCGCGGAGCGCTACCGCAAGGCGTCGATTCATCTGTTGACCACGGCTTCGCTGGCACGCCTGAAAGCATTGCACCCGGAAGGGGTCGCCGACCCGCGCCGCTTCCGCCCCAACATCGTTGTCGACATGGCGGCGATCGAAGGCTCGTTTCCCGAAACGGAATGGATCGGCCGCAAGCTTGCCGTCGGCGATCTCCTGCTGACCATCTCGGAACCCTGCCGCCGCTGCGGTTTCATCATCGTCGCCCAGGATGGCTTCGACCATGATCCGGCAATCCTGCGCAACCTGGTCCGCCACAACGCCCACAACCTCGGCGTCTATTGCACGGTCGACAGGCCGGCGCGCGTCGAAGTCGGCGACGCGATGCGCTTCCTGTAAGCTATCGATACAGATCCGCCCGTGTCGGCGGCAGGCCGCTTGGACCGCGCGCGCGCTTGGTCACGACGGTCTGGAAAATCTGTGCCGATGCGCGCTCGAAGGTAATCGAACAGCCCGTCAGGTAAAGCAGCCATAGCCGCGCCCTGGCCTCGCCCACCTCGGCGATAGCCTCGTCGAACCTTTCGTTGAGTCGCTCCGCCCACAGCCTGCAGGTGCGGGCATAGTGCTCGCGCAGGTTCTCGACATCGTAGACGAGAAAACCATGCGCCTCGAGATTGCCTGTTGTCATGCCGATGGTGTCGAGTTCGCCGCCGGGAAAGATATATTTGAGCAGCGCCTTGAACTCCGGCCCTTTGCGCAAGGTCTTCTTGATGTCGCCCTTGCTGCGCCGGGTGATGGCGTGGTGCAGATAGATGCCGCCCGGCTTCAGCAGGCGATGAATGGTCTTGAAATAAGTCGCATGGTTGGCGAGCCCGAGATGTTCGAACATGCCGATCGACGAAATCTTGTCGAAGCTGCCGGTGAGTTCCGCATAGGATTTGATCTCGATGGTGATGCGGTCCTCCAGCCCCTCGGCGCGAATGCGTTCGCGGGCCAGCTCGGTCTGCGCCTGCGACAGCGACACACCGTGGCCGACGACGCCGTAGTTCTTCGCCGCATGGATCAGCATGGCGCCCCAGCCGCAACCGATGTCGAGCAGTCGTTCGCCCGGTTTCAGCCGGAGCTTGCGGCAGATGTGGTCGAGCTTGTCGACCTGGGCCTCGTCGATGCCATTGGCGAAATCCTTGAAGTAGCCGCAGCTATAGACCATGCGCTCGTCGAGAAAGAGCCGGTAGAAGGCGTTCGAGATGTCATAGTGATGCTGGATCGCCTCCTGGCTCGAACCGCTGACATAGGGATTGCGCCCGGACAGATCGGTCCGCGCGCTCATCTGCTTGCGTGCCAAAAGCACGGAAGGCAGGTCGCGCAGGATCGCCATTTTCGGCAGCGACTTGAGCTTGGTTCTGAGCTTGCCTTGCGACGGCAGGGCATAAAAATCGAAGATCGTCCCGTCTTCGATGTCGATCGTTTTGGAAATCCACATCTCGATCAGCGTCGACAGGGACGGTCGCTTCACGATCTGCCAGACGATGTCCTGGTCGTTGATGGTGAGCACCGGACCAGTGGCGGGGCCGATCCGCTCCCCGGTCCACAGCCTGACCGCAAAACCCGGCTTCAATGTCTCGATCACCGTTCGAACGATGCGAGCGGCCTTTTCGGCTGCCTCCATGCGATTCCTCCGAATGCTGGCTCAGGGGCAGAAGTTTGCCCGGTCGGCCTGGCAATCGCAAGCCGGCCCGCACCAGGCCCGCCCGTTGGTTAATTTCAGACCTGCACCTTGTCTTTTGCTGCAATGCACCCCATCATGAGTATGTGTTCAACAAATCGAAAGGAGGTGATCCGATGTCGAGTGATTTCGTTTTCCAGAACGTGGCCTCAGCGGATTGCACTTTCGGGAAGCAGTCTTCCCGTTAAGGCGCGAAATGCGCGGCGGCTGACCTGATAGGTCATCGCCATGGGCCGCGCCACGGACGGAAACACGGAAGGCCGCCAGCTTCGAAAGAAGCGGCGGCCTTTTCCGTTTGCGGACTAGACTACTGGGTCAATGCGACCTTTTCGGTGTTGCGAATGATTTCCTGAAAGGCGTTGTCCAATTCGGCTCCGGTGGACACGTCGAAGAAATGCCTCTTGGCGCCGGAGGTATCCTTCGACGAACAATCCTTCAGCACCGCCTTTGCCTGGTCCCGCTCGGTTGTCGACATATCCTTGTCGTCCAGATCGAAGCCGATGGTGAAAATCTCGATGCCGTCGTTTTTCATGTTGTCGCACAGCGTTTCGGCGTTGCCGCGCGCAAGGGTGCCCTGCCTGTTGTAGCTGTCCCCAGCACCGGCGAAGGCGGTATTGAACTGGCCATCGGTCATCAGGATCGCGACCTTGGCGATCTTCTTCGGATCGGCATCCGAGGCACCCTTGCCAAGACCGGCATTCCTGATCGCAGTGCGCCATTGCGGCGACAGCATATAATAGGTCCACTGAATGGCGATCGCGCCGGCCGTAAACCCATTGGCCCGGAAGTCCTCGATCGATTCAAGCAAGGCATCGGAATCGGCGGTCAGCGGGATCACTTTGGCATCAGGGCACCTGTTCATGTCCCCGTCACCGAGATGATCGTCCCGGTTGACCAGAGCATAGTATTTCTTGCCGTTCCCGTCGGTGCGAACAGTATCCGGGCCGTCGGCGCTCATATCCGCGTTGCCGTTCTTGTCCTTGCGCTCGGTGGCGCAATTGTCGGGGCGTGGCATCGCCGCGCCGACCATGGAGATGTAGTCGCTGAAGGACGGCAGCAGATTTTTGCCTGTCTTGGCGACGAGAAGCGGACTGCCAGCGATGGGTGGGAGCTCAGAGCTGCCTTGCTTCTCGGCATAGATGTTTTCCGCCAGCTTGCCGGCGTTGACGCCAGATGCATAAGGCACAATCGCGACGCGGATGCGGGGGTTCTGCGGATCCTGTTTCTGCAGCATCGTCTGGACGGCGTTTTTTGCAGCTGTTTTCAGATCGCCGATTTTGTCGACCTTGCCGCGCTTGGCCATCGACCCCGTTATGTCGAGCATCATCGCCACTTCGACGGTCTTGTCCGAATAGAGCGCCGTCGTGGAGGCGGCGACGCGTTTCATGTCGCCCGTGCCAAAAATCGGGAAATACAGCCCGACATCGACATGGGCGTCAGCCTGGACCGTCTTGGCGGTCCTGTTGACGATCAGCCTGTCGAGTACGATCTGGTCGGCCTGCAGAATGCCTGCCTGGCTGTTGGCGTCGAGAAAGGCTTGCACCGATTTGTTGGCATCGGCTTCCTTGATGGCGCCGGTCGTTAGGTCGCGTGCCGTCGATGTGACCGCGGCGTCGACGACGCCTTGGAGGCTCGATCTGGCATTGTAGAGCTGCGATACGTTGACCGAGAAGCCAACAGCCAGCGCCAAGACCGAGGCGCTGAGGCCGAACAGGATTGCGAAATTTCCACCGCGATCCCTGGCGAACCCGCCGACCGCGTGAACAAGACCCCCGTAATTCCGCATCCTACAGCCTCCATTCGCCTCGGCCTCGTCGCCGCGGACAGGGCAATGCAGGATTCCCGCCGGATGACGCCGCTGGCTGGCAGAAGGCCGGCCGCTTGCCGCCAAATCATTGTTTTTGTTCGGCTTCAAGCTCCGCAAAGGTGAATGACTGGTAAACAGAAAAGCGCGGCCGCGGCTGCGTTTACGAGCCGGTTACCATGCTCAAGACGAAGCAATCACGGAATCCCGATGACGTCCTGTTGCGGGACAGGGTCCGTGTGCCGAAGCGGGCCAGTTGTCCCGAGACTGCAAGGCGCGAAATGATCGGATCCAACGCCTCCGGCCGTCGAAAGACCAAAGCGCCATCACGTTTGAAAACCAGGGCCGCTTTTGGCCGCGCCTCAAGGGGTGTTGAGATTCAGGTCAGGCCAGGTCGAAAATGATGGCTTTCGAGAACCGGAGCGGAGCGGACATTTGGTCCGTGAGCACCGGAAGCGCAGAAAGCCGTCATTTGCAGACCGGCCTCACCTGAATCGACATACCGTTAGGCCAGCATCTGTGCGCCGACGGTCCTGTCGATACCGTGGTAGGGCGGGTTGAACAGATTGCCTTCCTGTTCATAGGTCCATACCTTGAACAGGCTGAGCCGGTGGGCGCCGAAACTATGCAGCAGCGGCACGTCGGTGGCGTCGCGGCCGCGGGCGATGACGATGCGGCCGATTCTTGGCGTGTTGTGGCGAGGATCGAACGTGTACCATTTGCCGTCGAGGAACACTTCCAGCCACGCCGAAAAGTCCATCGGTGCCGGATCGGCTGGCACGCCGATATCACCGAGATAGCCGTTCACATAGCGTGCCGGAATATTCATGCAGCGGCAAAGCGTGATCGCCAGATGAGCGAAGTCGCGGCAGACCCCGACGCGTTCCTCATGCGCCTGAGCCGCCGTGCGGGTCGAGCGCGCATAGCCATAGCCGAACGACAGCCGGTTGTGGACATAGTCGACGATAGCCTGCACGCGCGCCCAACCGGACGGAATGTCGCCGAAGAGCTGCCAGGCCAGGCTGCTCAGATGATCCGTCTCGCAATAGCGGCTGCCCAGGAGATAACCGAGAACTTCGTCCGGCAGGTCCGCCACCGGCACTTCCCTGGCCAGCGTGTTTACCTCGTCCGTCTCGCCGCTGTCCTCGACGACCGCGTCGTACAGGATGCGAAAACCACCGGCGGGCGCTGTGAAGCGCCGGCAGGCATTGCCATGCAGATCGTGGTACAGCCTTGTCGGCACCGCGGGCGAGGTCAGCACCCGCGTCTGCCGCTTGATATCAGCCTGCCTGTCCCGATGGATCTCGAGCACTGAAATCACCGGCGTGGCGGCTACGCATTCGATGGCGATTTCATAGCCGAGCCGGATCAGCATCGTTGGTCCCCCCTTCGATCTTGTGAGAAGCAGTCCTTCCCAAACGCCCGGAGGATACCGTGGTTCCCTGGGCCGATCGAAAAGCCCACCCCGTGTCTTCCCCTGCCGCGGTCGAGACGTTAGGTTCGGCAACCCCACCAGCGCTCCCCGGACTCAAGGAAAATCATGTATTCAAGCAGAAAATTCGCGGCCTTCCTCTTCGACATGGACGGCACGCTCATCAATTCCATCGCCTCGGCGGAACGGGTGTGGAGCGATTGGGCACGCCGCCAGGGCCTCGACGTCGCTGCCTTCCTGCCGACGATCCATGGCGTACGCGCGATCGAGACCATCACCGGCCTGGCGCTGCCGGGCGTCGACCCGGCACACGAGGCTGATCTGCTGCTGAAGGCCGAGGCGGCCGATCTCGAAGGCATTATCCAGATCGCCGGCGCCGTGGCATTTCTCGATTCGCTGCCGCCCGAACGCTGGGCGATCGTAACCTCCGCCCCACGTGAGCTGGCGCTGTTGCGCATGAAGGCCGCGGGCATCCCCGTCCCGGCCGTCATCGTCGCAGCGGAAGATGTCTCCCGCGGCAAGCCGGCGCCCGATTGCTTCCGGCTTGGCGCGGAACGGCTCGGCTTCGACGCGCGCGACTGCCTCGTGTTCGAGGATGCCCCGGCCGGCATAGCGGCAGCCGAAGCGGCGGGCGCGGCGGTCATGGTCATCAGCGCCACGCACAAGCACCCCTTGCCAACGCAACACGCCGCGATCGCGGGCTACGACATGGTGGGCATCACCGTCGACGAGCGTGGCTGGATCGCGCTCGAGCCGCAGCGCAACGCCGCCTAGGCGGCGTCTAGAAATCGCTGGTCAGGCCCTTTACCTCCCAGTCGCCGTAGCGGCCGGGCTCCTTGCCGCCGCGGCCGCCGATTTCCTTCGGCGCCGAGGCTTCCTTTTCCAGGTACTTTGCACGCCTTGCTTCGGCTTCCGCGAGCGCACGTCTGGCTTCCGGCGTCAGCGCCTTTGGCTCGACATCATGGGCAAGCTCGGCATCGGTTTTACTGGCTTCGTCGTTCATGCGATATTTCCAGCGGATTGAAACGGGAACTGGTGTTTCCCATCATATAGCGATGAGACCAAGCGGATCGACCCCTTTTCGCTATCACCTGGACAGGAGCAGACGATGAACACACTTCGCACCGCCATGCTTCTTGCCGCGATGACCGCGCTGTTCATGGGCGTCGGCTTTTTGATCGGCGGAACCGGCGGCATGATGATCGCGCTGCTGATCGCCGCCGGCACCAATCTGTTCAGCTACTGGAATGCCGACAAGATGGTGCTGTCGATGAACCGTGCCGTCGAGGTCGACGAGAAGAACGCGCCCGAATATTACGCCATCGTCCAGTCGCTCGCCAAACAGGCCGGCCTGCCCATGCCGAAGACCTACCTGATCGACAATCCGCAGCCGAACGCCTTTGCCACCGGCCGCAACCCGCAGAACGCGGCGGTCGCTGCCTCCACCGGCCTGTTGCAGGCGCTGACGCCTGAAGAGGTCGCAGCCGTCATGGCGCACGAACTCGCCCATGTGCAGCACCGCGACACGCTGACCATGACGATCGTCGCCACCTTTGCCGGTGCCATTTCGATGCTCGGCAATTTCGCCTTCTTTTTCAGTGGCAATCGCGACAACAATCCGTTCGGCTTTGTCGGCGTGCTGGCGGCGATGATCGTAGCGCCCTTTGCCGCGATGGTCGTGCAGATGGCGGTCAGCCGCACCCGCGAATACGAGGCCGACCGACGTGGCGCCGAAATCTGTGGACACCCGCTCTGGCTGGCATCGGCGCTTGACAAGATCGCCCGCGGCGCCGAACGCATCCGCAACCCCGATGCCGAGCGCAATCCCGCGACCGCGCATCTCTTCATCATCAATCCCCTTCACGGCGAGCGCATGGACAGCCTGTTCTCCACCCACCCCGCCACTGAGAACCGCATTGCAGCCTTGCAGGCGATGGCGCGCGACATGGCCGGCAGCGAAACCCGGGCTGCACCGCGCCAGGCCCCAACGCCACGCCAGGCGGACGAACTGCGGCCATCCGGCCCGTGGGATCAGACAGCACGGCCCGAGCAGCCGGCGGAGCCCGCCAAGCCCAAATCCAACCCATGGGGTCGCAATCCGACCGGGCCCAGGGGCCGGTGGTCGTGAGCGTGGCGGACAGAGGACCTCGACGCACGGTTTCAGGTGATCAGGAACACAGGGACGGCGGCGACTTCGTCGCCGGTCTCGCCGCGCGCAAGGCAGCGGCCCGCCTGCTTGCCGCCGTCATCGATGCCAGGACACCGCTTGACGGGCTGACCGATCACGAGAACGGCCACCCGCAATACAAGGCGCTCGATTTGCGCGATCGCGGCCTTGTCCGCGCCATTCTGGTCACCGCGCTGCGCTATCGCATGACCATATCGGGGCTCTTGGCGCGGCGCCTGGAAAAGCCGCTGCCGCCCAATGCCACGGCGCTGTCGCACATATTGCATGTGGCGGCCGCACAGATCCTGTTCCTCGATATTCCCGACAGCGCCGCCGTCGACATTGCGGTGACCCATGCCAAGTCCGATCCGCGCACGGTGCGGTTCTCCGGCCTCGTCAATGGCGTGCTGCGCACACTGGCACGGGCCAAGGAAACGGAATTGCCTGCCGCCCTTGCCGCCACCGACGAGGCGCCCAAATGGTTTTCCGACAGGCTGAAGACTACCTACGGCAACGAAAAGGCCAGACAGATCCTCGAAGCGCACCGCGTTGAGGCGCCGGTCGACTTCTCGGTCAAGGCCGATCCCGGACTCTGGGCCGAAAAACTCGGCGGCATCGTCCTGCCGACCGGCACGGTGCGGGTCGAGAATCTTGTCGGTCCTGTCACTGAATTGCCTGGCTTTGCCGAGGGCGCCTGGTGGGTCCAGGACGCCGCGGCCAGCCTGCCCGCCCGACTGTTCGGCGATGTCACGGGATTGCGGGTTGCCGATCTCTGCGCCGCGCCCGGCGGCAAGACCGCGCAGCTGATCGTTGCCGGCGCGAAGGTCACCGCCGTCGACACGTCAAAAAACCGGCTCGTGCGGCTGACGCAGAATCTCGAGCGCCTCGGCCTGTCCGCCGAGATCGTCCAGGCCGACCTGCTCAAATACGAGCCGAAGGAATTGTTCGACGCCATTCTCCTCGACGCGCCCTGCTCGTCGACCGGCACGGTGCGGCGGCATCCCGACGTGCCATGGACCAAGACTTCGGCCGATGTGGAAAAACTGGCCGACCTGCAGCGCAGGCTGCTCGCCCGCACTGTGACGCTGGTGAAGCCCGGCGGCAGGATCGTCTTTTCCAACTGTTCGCTCGATCCGCTCGAAGGCGAGGATCTCTGTCGCGCCTTTCTCGCCGGCACGCCTGAAATCACCAATGATCCGCTGCTGCAAGGCGAGATCGCCGGCATCGATCCATTCCTGACGCCGCAAGGCACGCTGCGCACCACGCCCGCCGACCTGGACCTCGGCGCACCGGAACGCTCGGGCCTCGACGGCTTCTTCGCCGCTCGCATGCGGCGAGCCGGCTAGGGCTTGAACTGCCGGATTTGCTGCCTTTTTTAGGCAGGACCGGCGGCAGAAGCAGGTGAACCGGCCCGGGCTCGTGGAATTCGCCTTCGCACGAATCGTGCAATCATGTAGACTCGGCGCCGGGGTAGAGGACGATCAGGAGGGGTTTTGGCACTGGCTGCCAGCAGCACGACGCGTCTGTGGACGCTTGTCGCGAAGGAGTTCTGGCGCAAAACGCGCCGGCGCCTGCGCGCCGGGCCTGTCTATCGCTGGCGCTATTCCGGCCGCACGCCGGAACGTGTGCTGATCGCACCGCCGGACCTGCGCCTCGCCGACCCGCAGATCGCACTCGAGATCTATTACGGCCGCTATCCCCTGTCGGGGCATCTGGTCGAGACCGGCGGCAAGTCGCCTTTCCAGATCAACGTGCCCAATCACGGCTGGCAGAAGACGCTGCACGGCTTTCGCTGGCTGCGCCATATGCGCGCCGCCGGCACGGAGCTTGCCGCTGCCAATGCCCGCGCCCTGGTCTCCGATTGGATCACCATGCATGGCAGCCATATTTCCGGCATCGCCTGGGAGCCCGGCACGACGGCCAAGCGCATCATCGCCTGGTTGCAGCACTCCTCGGTCGTATTGCAGGGCGCCGAGTTCCCTTTCTACCGCGCCTTCCTGAAGTCGGTTGCCATGCAGATCCGCTATCTCAGGTCGATGGCGCGCGAAATGCCCGACGGCAAGGACAGGCTGCGGGCCCGCATCGCGCTCGCCTTCGCTGCCTTGTCCCTGCCGGCGCCGGCATCGGCGCTGCGTGGCGCGACCCGCAATCTTGCCGAGGAACTCGACCGCCAGATCCTCGCCGATGGCGGGCACATTTCGCGCAATCCGATGGTCGTCCTGGAAATCCTCGCCGACCTTCTGCCACTGCGCCAGACCTATGCCAACCAGGCGGAAACGCCGCCGCAGGCGCTGATCGGCGCCATCGACCGCATGCTGCCGGCGCTGCGCTTCTTCCGCCATCAGGATGGCAGCCTCGCCCGCTTCAACGGCATGGGCGCCACCATCCACGACCGCATCGCCACCATCCTGCGCCACGACGACACCGCTGGCGCGCCGCTGCTGCATGCGCCGCATTCCGGCTATGAGCGCCTGTCTATGGGCGGCACCACGGTCATCGCCGACACCGGCCCGCCGCCGCCGGTCGACGTGTCCAATGCCGCACATGCCAGCTGCCTTGCCTTCGAACTGTCGTCCGGGCGCCAGCACTACATCGTCAATGCCGGCATCGACACCTACGGCGCGGCTGAATTCCGGCCGCTGGCGCGCGCCACCGCCGCGCACTCGACCGCCACCATCAACGACACCTCGTCGGCGCGCTTCAGCCACTCGTTGCGCGTCAACGACCTGCTCGGTTCGCCGTTGATCGGCGGCCCGCAGCATGTGCAGTGCAAGCGTACCGACCAGAAGGGCGTTCAGGGTTTCATCGCCCGCCATGACGGCTATGTCGCGCGCTTTGGTTTCCTGCATGAGCGCGAACTGAAGCTGTCGTCGAACGGCAATGTGCTGGCCGGCCGGGACCGCTTCCAGCGCCCCGGCAGTGCCGCGATCCGCAACAATGGCCGCGACTTCGTCACCGTCCGCTTCCACGTTCATCCCGATGTCAACCTTTTGCAGGACGAGCATGACCGCCTGGTGCTGGCTGCCGATCAGGCCGACACCTGGGTGTTCACATCGGCCGAAGTCGTGCCGGAGGTCGAGGAATCGATCTATTTCGCCGGCCTTGGCGGCCCGCGCCGCAGCCGCCAGATCGTGCTTGCCTTCAAGGCCTCGGAAATCGCCGAAGTCCACTGGCAGCTGACCCGCACCAGCATCGCCGGCTACCCGGAAAACAACTGACCCACCTGACCGCTGGTTTGATTTCCGGGCGGCATGTGCTACGGGCCGGGCACCCACCACACCAGTCGTGAAAGGCCGCCAGCCCATGGCCGTCGCCGCCAAGAACATTCCCGCACCAGACCTGGTTCCCGTGCGTCGCGCCCTGCTCTCCGTTTTCGACAAAACTGGCCTCATCGATTTCGCCAAGGCGCTGGCAGCCGCAGGCGTCGAGCTGGTCTCGACCGGCGGCACGGCAAAGGCGATCGCTGACGCGGGCCTTCCGGTGCGCGACGTCTCCGAGCTCACCGGCTTTCCCGAGATCATGGATGGCCGCGTCAAGACCTTGCATCCCGGCGTGCATGGCGCGCTGCTTGGCGTGCGCGACGATCCGGAGCATTCAGCGGCAATGCGCAAATACGGCATCGAGCCGATCGATCTCGTCGTCTCCAATCTCTATCCGTTCGAGGAGGTCCGCCGCTCCGGCGCCGACTACGCATCGATCGTCGAGAACATCGACATTGGCGGCCCGGCCATGATCCGCGCCTCGGCCAAGAACCACGCCTATGTCGCCATCGTCACCGATCCCGGCGACTATGCCTCGGTGCTGAACGCGCTGGAGATGAACATCGGCTCGCTGTCGCTGGATTTCCGCAAGAAGCTGGCCGCCAAGGCCTTCGCCCGCACCGCCAGCTATGACGCGGCGATCTCCGGCTGGTTCGCCGAAGCGCTCGAGATCGAACACCCGACGTGGCGTGCCTTTGGCGGCAGGCTGGTCGAGGTGATGCGCTATGGCGAGAACCCGCATCAGAGCGCCGGCTTCTATATCAATGGCGACAAGCGGCCGGGCGTCGCCACGGCGCGTCAGTTGCAGGGCAAGCAGCTGTCCTACAACAACATCAACGACACCGACGCCGCCTTCGAGCTGGTCGGCGAGTTCGATCCGGCGCGTTCCGCCGCCGTCGCCATCATCAAGCACGCCAACCCGTGCGGCGTTGCCGAAGGCACCTCGCTGAAAGCCGCCTACGCCAAGGCGCTCGCCTGCGACCCGGTTTCGGCCTTCGGCGGCATCGTCGCGGTCAACCGCACCCTCGACGCCGAGGCGGCGGAAGAGATCGTAAAAACCTTCACCGAAGTCATCATAGCGCCCGGCGCCACTGACGAGGCAGCGGCCATCGTCGCGGCGAAGAAGAATTTGCGCCTGCTGGTCACCGGTGGGCTGCCGGATCCGCGCACGCCGGGCACGACGGTCAAATCCGTCGCCGGCGGTCTGCTCATCCAGGGCCGGGACAACGCTGTCGTCGACGACCTCGAACTGAAAGTGGTGACCAAGAGGGCGCCGACGCCGGTCGAAATGGTCGACCTGAAATTCGCCTTCCGCATCGCCAAGCACGTCAAGTCCAACGCCATCGTCTACGTCAGGGACGGCGCCACCGTCGGCATCGGCGCCGGCCAGATGAGCCGGGTCGACTCCTCACGCATCGCTGCCCGCAAGGCACTCGACGCCGCCGAGGCCGCCGGCCTTGCCGAACCGCTGACCAAGGGCTCGGTCGTCGCCTCCGACGCCTTCTTCCCCTTCGCCGACGGATTGCTGTCGGCGATCGCCGCCGGCGCCACTGCCGTTATCCAGCCGGGTGGCTCGATGAACGACAAGGACGTCATCGCCGCTGCCGACGAGCACGGCATCGCCATGGTGTTTACGGGCGTCCGGCATTTCAGGCATTGACGCACTTCTTCCTTCTCTCCTTGCGGGGTGAGAAGCGGTTCGCGCAGCAAACGAAAAGCCAATTGCTTGGCTTTTCGAGCTTCGAACGCCCTGAGCCCGCGAAGGGCCGGGCGGTGGACGATCCGCCCTGCCGGGTCCCCGCTGCTCCGCAGCGTCCCGGCGTTCGCCAGCCTTTCATCGTGCCCCTGGCACGATGAATTCGCTTCGCGAACCGGCCGCTCACCCCACAGGGGAGAAGGAAGAAAGAACTCACTCCGCCGGCCGGTCCGCCGGATAGGGCGTCTTGACCAGGATCGCTATGCCGATCCCGAGGAACAGCACGATCACCGCCATGCCGAGCCGTGCCGAGCCGCTGGCCAAGGTGACGGACGCGACCATGAACGGCGCCAGGAAACTGGTCGCCCGTCCGGCCAGCGCATAAATGCCGAAATAGCGGCCGGATTCTGCCGCCGTGACGCTGCGCGCCATGTAGGATCGCGACGACGCCTGCACCGGCCCGAAAGCCACACCGATCAACAGGCCGAAGAAGATGTAGGCCTTTTCCGCTGCGGTGCCGAACAGGCCGCCACTGTCCGGTCCAGGCATCATCCAGAGGCCGAACAAAGTATAGCCCGGTCCGGTCGAGACGATGCCGATCGTGGCGATGCTGAGCAGGACCAGCGAGATCATGACGATGGTTTTTGAGCCAAGCGCCGTGTCGAGACGGGCCGCAACCAGGCAGCCGAAGATGGCGACGACGTTGAGAATGATGCCGAAAATACCGATTTCGGTGATCGACCAGTGGAACATCGCTGCTGCGAAAGTGCCCCCCAGCGCCAGCACCGCATTGACACCGTCCTGATAGATCATGCGGGCGACCAGGAAGCGGAAGATGCCGCTGCGCTTGCGCACCTCGCCCAGCGTCACTTTCAGCTCCGCCAACCCCTCTCGCACCGCAGGGCCGATCGGCAGGCCCTTGATGGCATCGGGGGTGAAAAAGAACATCGGCAGGATGAACAGGAAGTACCAGCCGGCTGACAAAGGCCCGGTTGCGCGCGCGTCCTCGCCGAGCTTCGGGTCGAGCCCAAAGAGCGGGTCGGTGCCGATGATCGTCTTGCCGGTCTCCGGCGAACCGGCCAAGCAAGCGACGACGAAGATCAGCGCGATCATGCCGCCGAGATAACCAAGGCCCCAGGCCATGTTGGAGATTCGGCCGATCTCGCTCTTCGGCACCAGGCGCGGCATCATCGAATCGTTGAACACGGTCGAAAACTCGGCCGCGACCGACGCCAGCGAAAAGAACAGCACGACCAGGAAAAGGTTCGAACCGGGGGCCGCGAACCAAAGCATGCAAAGGCAGGTGACCTTGACCGCGGCAAAGAATGCGATCCAGGGCTTGCGCGGGCCGGTCTGGTCGGCAATCGAGCCGAGGATGGGCGACAGCACGGCGATGACAAGACCTGCCGCGGCAATGCCGTAGCCCCAGGCCGCCTGGCCGGTCTCCGGATCGCTCGCCATGCGCGAGACGAAGTAAGGTCCGAAGATGAAGGTCGTCACGACCGTGAAGAACGGCTGCGCCGCCCAGTCGAACAGCATCCATCCCCAGATGCCGCGCCCGGACGCACGCTGCACTGTCTCTACCGTCATCATGATCCCTCGGCACCGGTTCCGTGTCGGGCGCCATGTCTGCATGTTTCATGCGCTCATGCAATGAACGAAGCTCGGTGCCGTACCCTTGACGTTGCCGGGCGTTCACTGTTCGAAAGCCATGCAACCGGCTTTCGTCCGCTACGCGAACCAAGCCCGTATTTTTCTCGTGGGGGAAGCCGGACCGTAGGTCCGGCGCCGTCCTCCACCCCCTGCTTCGCAACGATTGTCGCCGGCGTGGATCTCTTGATTATTAAGTTGACTCTTTTTGTCCGCTTTGACTAATTGCGCTCGCGCAGGGCCGGAACGGTGACCGGCCGAACTGCTCGAAATTGGTCTGACAGGGAATAAGAGATGACGATTGGTCGACAGGCATTGCTGCGCATTCAGGCAAGGCGATTGATTGCGAGCAGTGCCTTGATAGCGGCATCTTTTGGAATGGTGGGGACCGGCCGGGCCCAGGACGTTTCGCCGGACGATGCAACTCAACTGGAAACGATCGTCGTCACCGGCAAGTCGGACCGCGTTGGCGGGCCCGATCAAAC
>NZ_RZRO01000025.1:0-68099 GCF_003997975.1 Mesorhizobium sp. M7A.F.Ca.US.005.03.1.1 | reverse complement strand
GGCGAGAACAGCGTCGACACCGACAAGCCGATAACGCCGGAAGCCAAGCCGAAGCCCGTCGACATGACCTCGGCTCCGCCGCCCGCGCCGACCCCGATCGAAAAGCCGAAGCCCGAGGACGTGCCGAAGCCGCAGGAGAAGCCCAAGCCCACCCCGGCAACGGAAGTGGCGCCGGCGCCGACGCCCAAGGAAGAGGTCAAGCCCGAGCCGGTCAAGCAGGCCGATCCCAAGCCGACACCGGCCAAGCCGGCGCCGACCCCGCCGCCGCAGGACAAGACCGCTGCCATCGATCCGACGCCCGAGGTCAAGCCCGACGCCGTCGCTGAAGCCATAGCGCAGGAGCCGCCCGCCGAGGCGACGCAGCTGCCGGATTCCGCTCCCGCGCCGGAAGCGCGGCCGAAGCCGCAGCCGGCGCAGGCCGAAAGCGCCAAGGCGCCGGAGCGCAAGGACGCCGACAAGCCGGTCAAGGAAGCGTCGTCGAAGCCGAAATCCGATGACAAGCAATTCAACGCCGACGAGATCTCCGCGCTCCTCGACAAGCAGAAACCATCCGGCGGGGGCGCCAAGCGCTCGACCCAGCAGGCGTCGCTCGGCGGCGACAAGGACCAAGGTCAGAAGCTTTCCAGGTCCGAAATGGGTGCCCTGGAAAGCCAGCTCGGCGGCTGCTGGACCCTTCCTGTCGGCCTTGAAGGTTCCGAGAACTTCCTCGTCGTGGTGCGGTTCAACTTGGATGCATCCGGTAAGCTGGACGGGCGCCCGGCGGTCGAAAAGTCGAGCGGGAATCGCCAGTTCGACGAAAGTGCCGTTCGTGCGGTGCAAAAATGCGATGTCACCGGCCTGCAAGTTCCCGCCGGCAAGCAGGACATCTGGGCCGACGTCCGCGTCACCTTCGATCCAAGGGAGATGCTCGGCCTCTAAGGCCCTGTCATCCGAAAATCAGTACGAGAAGCGAGAAGACATGAAATCAATCCTCAAGCCGCTCCTGATGGTCGCAGCAATGGCGATGGGCATGACCGCGGCAGGCACGTTGCCGGCGCTGGCGCTCGTCGAGCTCAACGTCAACAAGGGCAACGTCGAGCCGCTGCCGATCGCCATCACGGATTTCCAGGGCGGCGACGCGCTTGGGGCGCAGATTTCGCAGATCGTCACCGCCGATTTGAAGCGTTCGGGTCTGTTCGCTCCGATCGACAAGAGCGCCTTTATCGAGAAAATCACCAACCCCGATGCAGCACCGCGCTTCGACGACTGGAAGGTGATCAACGCGCAGGCGCTGGTCACGGGCAGCGTCAGCAAGGAAGCCGACGGCCGCATCCGCGCCCAGTACCGATTGTGGGATACCTTTGCCGGCCAGCAGATGGCTGGCGAGCAGTTCTTCGCCAACGACGCCAATCAGCGGCGTGTCGCCCATATCATCGCCGACGCCATCTATGAGCGGCTGACCGGCGAAAAAGGCTATTTCGACACCCGCGTCGTCTTCATCGACGAATCCGGAGCCAAGAATGCGCGCAAGAAGCGCCTCGCGATCATGGACCAGGACGGCGCCAACGTCCGCTATCTTTCGGACGGCAGGTCGATCGTGCTGACGCCGCGTTTCTCGCCGAACCGGCAGGAAATCACCTACATGTCCTATGAAAGCGGCCAGCCGCGGGTCTATCTGCTGCAGATCGAGACCGGCCAGCGCGAACTGGTCGGCAATTTCCCCGGCATGACCTTTGCGCCGCGCTTTTCGCCCGACGGCCAGAAGGTGATCATGAGCCTGCTGCGCGACGACGGCAATTCCAACATCTTCGCCATGGACCTGCGCAGCCGCTCGACGACGCGGCTGACCAACTCGACCGCCATCGACACCTCGCCATCCTATTCGCCCGACGGCAGCAAGGTGGTGTTCACCTCCGACCGTGGCGGCCGCGCACAGATCTACGTGATGGGCGCCGACGGTTCGGGCCAGACCCGCATCTCCTTTGGCGACGGCGTCTATTCGACACCGGTCTGGTCGCCGCGCGGCGACCTGATTGCCTTCACCAAGCAGACCGGCGGCGAATTCCAGATCGGCGTCATGAAGACCGATGGATCGGGTGAGCGCATCCTCTCCTCCGGCTTCCAGCAGGAGGGACCGACCTGGGCGCCGAATGGCCGCGTGCTGATGTTCTTCCGCGATTCCGCCGGTGGCCCCAAACTGGTTTCGGTCGATCTGACCGGACGCAACGAGCAATCGATCCCGACGGCGAACTTCGCTTCGGACCCTGCCTGGTCGCCGCTGCTGGAGTAAGAGACGAACTGGGGAATTGAAGAACTGAAGAATGGAGAAGGCGGGCGGCTACATCAAGCGTGCGAAGGATCTAGAGGTTTATAAGCGCGCTTATGTGGTCTCTCTTGGCGTGCATAAAGCTACGCTCGCTTTCCCGAAAATGGAGCAATACGCACTGGCTGATCAGTTGCGCCGCTCCAGCAAGGGAATCTGCGCCAATTTGGCTGAGGGATTTGCCAAGCAGACTCACTCCAAACCCGAATTCGCGCGGTTCATTTCGATGGCAATGGGGTCATGCAGCGAAGTGGAGACGTGAATTTCCTATGCGTTCGACCTTGGATACATCAGCCAGGCACAACACGACGATTGGCTGCGATCCTATGCCCATATCTACGGCATGCTGATCAATCTGAGAGAAAAGCTGAAGTGAATTCTCTCTTCAGTTCCTCAATTCCCCAACTCTTCAATTCCTCTTTTCCATCTCTTTGTCGCGTTTTGGCCGTATTTCCGCCTAGGGTCCGCGCCAACTGTGGCTCATGGCCAATGGCTGCGGACGGGCAGCTTAAACCAAAATTTAACCGTGTTTCTTGAATGCCGGTTAACCCAAACGTGGTTACTGGGTGATCAACGAAATCACTCAAATTAGACCACTCGAATTACGAAGGAGAGGCGGCATGGGCCGTATTGCAGCACTTACCAGAAACCCGGTCATGATCGCGCTGGTGGCGATGCTCGCCATCGCCGGTTGCGCCTCGAAAAAGACGCCGAACAACGCGGCCGATCTTGGCCTTAACGGCGCCGGCGCCGCAACACCCGGATCGGCGCAGGACTTCACCGTCAACATTGGCGACCGCATCTTCTTCGATACGGACTCGACCTCGATCCGTGCCGACGCGCAGACGACGCTCTCGCGCCAGGCACAGTGGCTGAACCAGTACAAGCAGTATGCCATCGTCGTCGAAGGCCATGCCGACGAACGCGGAACGCGCGAATACAATCTGGCGCTCGGCGCCCGCCGCGCAGCCGCTACCCGTGACTTCCTTGTCGCCAAGGGCGTCTCGGCCAGCCGTCTCAAGACCATTTCCTACGGCAAGGAACGTCCGGTCGCGGTTTGCGACGACATCTCTTGCTGGTCGCAGAATCGCCGCGCGGTCACTACGCTTAGCGGCGCTGGCTCCTGAGGCATCATGGACCGGCGCGTCAAAGGACGCGTGGCCGTCTAGCGGTAAAAATGCAACATACTTGTGCGAAAGGCGGCCTTGGGGCCGCCTTTTTCATATCCGGATGCCCGAAACAAAATTTGGCCGAAGTCTCGGCTCCTGCTATGAGCCGAGGGCGCTTGGCTGGTCCCATTCTGATTGGAAGGCGCGAACAAGCTAACGAAATCACTGCGAGAGGCACATGCATTTGAGATCGGTTCTGAGCGGCACGCTTGCGCTGCTGCTCCTATCAGGCGTCACCGCCCTGGCTAGCGGCACCGGGGCGAGCGGCACAGGGCAATCAACCGACAGCGGCTTTACCTTCCATCTTCCCAGTATCGAATTGCCCGGCTTTTTTGGTCAAAAGAAGAAACCGGACCAGATTCAGCTGGTGCAGTCCGATCCTACCGCTGTCACCAGCCTGGAAGAGCAGCTGCGGCAGATGAACGGCAAGATCGAGGAACTCAATTTCCAGGTCCTGCAAATGCAGGAGCAGATCCGCAAGCAGCAGGAAGATAATGAATTCCGCTTCCAGCAGCTGGAAGGTGGCGGCACGCAAGGCGGGCAGCCGCCGGCGCAGAAGAAATCGGACGCCACCACCGGCACCGACAACAACGTGGCGGCGGCCCCGGCAACACGGGCGCCGGCCGATGCCGGCGCCGAGCCCGCCAACGATCAATCGGCAGGCGGCAAGACGGTCGATGACGTCATCGTCGAATCTCCGGATGGCGACCCCGGCAAGGTTATTCCCGGTACGGGAGCGCCGGAAAAGACCTTCGGCAGCATCACCGTCGACAAGAACGGCAATGTCATCGATGCCGGCGGCAACACACAATCGACCGCGCCGGCGCAGGATACCGCGCCAGTCGCCGGGGCGGCGCCCAAGGCCGGCAAATCCGATACGGTGGTCGCGGCGTTGCCCGCCACCAACAATCCGGAAGAGCTCTACCGCAACTCATACCAGTTCATCCTCTCGGGCGACTACGGCACCGCCGAGCAGGGTTTTCGCGACCACATCGCCCGCTTCCCCAAGGATGCGAAAGCAGCGGACGCGCATTACTGGCTGGGCGAGTCATTGCTCGGCCAGCAGAAATACCGCGATGCGGCCGAGACGTTCCTTGCCGCCAGCAAGGACTACCCCAAGGCCAAGAAAGCTCCCGACATGTTGCTGAAGCTCGGCGTGTCGCTGGTCGGCCTCAAGCAGCATGACGTTGCCTGCGCCACTTTCAGCGAGGTCGGCAAGCGCTACCCCGATATTTCCAGCGCGCTCAAGGAACGCGTCAAGCAGGAGAAGGCTCTGGCTGCCTGCTGATCCTTGTCATACATGTCGTTGTCCTGAAACCGGGATCACTTTTGGGCGACATGCATCATGCTCGACACCGAGCCGGACCTTTCGACTAACCCTTTTTCGCATATCGATTTTACCAGCGGCGCTGTTGCGGCCGTGTCCGGCGGCAGCGACTCGACCGCCCTGCTCCTTCTTCTCAAACACCATCTCGAACGTAGGGCGCCGGCAACCAGGCTGCTGGCGGTGACGATCGACCACGGTTTGCGGTCCGGTTCGGCTGCGGAAGCGCAAACAGTGGCGAAGCTGTGCGCCAGGCTCGGAATTTCACACCGCATCCTGACATGGTCGGGTCCAAAGCCATCGACCGGTCTGCCCGCCGCCGCTCGCGAGGCGCGCTACCGGCTGCTAGCCGAGGCGGCACAAGCGGAAGGCATCGGCATGATCCTCACCGGCCATACCGCCGACGACCAGGCGGAAACGGTGCTGATGCGGCACGCGCGGGACGAGGGCCAAGGCCATGCCGGAATGGCCGGCCGGGGACTTGCCGGCATGGCACCGGCCACCCTCTATGACTGGCGCATCTGGATCGTGCGGCCGCTCCTCGGCGTGCGGCGCGCGGTATTGCGCGACGTCCTGCGCCGTCAAAATGTCGGCTGGGCTGACGATCCGACCAATGTCGACGCGGCTTTCGAGCGGCCGCGTGTGCGGGCCGCACTTGCCGGCGAGAGTGTCGAGCATGTGAAGGGCATGTTGATGCTCGCGGGCCAGGCCGCCCTCGAGCGCAGGCAGCTTGGCGCCAGCGCAGCCGGTTTGATCGATGGCTTCGCCAGCCAGCCAGCCATCGGCCTCATCCGCCTCGACCCGTGCCTGCTCTCCTCCGGTGACGAGCAGGCGGCCATCTATGCGTTGCGCATCCTTCTGGCCACGACCGGCGGGATTGCCTTCGTGCCGGATCAGGCCCGCAGCGAGGCTCTGTTCGGTCGGCTGAGGGCTGGATTTCTTTGCGCCACATTGTCGCGGACGGTTGTCGATTCCCGGCGCTCCGGCATATTCCTGCGCCGCGAGGCGCGCGGACTGCCCGCCGCCGCTGCCGCCACCGGCAGCACCCTGTGGGACGGCCGCCGGCACATCACATTGAACGACAGCAGCAGCGCATTGTTGATTGCCCCGTTAGGCACGGCAGCGGCGAAACGGCTGGCGACGGGTGAAGGAAAAACCCCGTCGAGCCTGATGCGCGCCGCGCTCGCGGTCGAACCGGCGGTGTGGCAGGCCGGTGAATGCCTTGGTTTGCCTGGATATGGACTGAAGTCCGCGACGGTGGAAGCGCGGCCGGTCGTTGCCCCCTTCGGCCGCTTCCTGCCATCCTTCGACCTAGCGCTGGCGCGGGCCGTCGCCGGGCTGATTGGCGCGGCCCCGGTCCCGCCCTTGCCTTTCAGCGGCCACAGTGCCGGCTGAGGGTTGCGCGAAAGCTTAACCCAGACGTGCTGTTCTGCTTGGCAAGGGGGGACGCTCTCCCTATGTTAGGCGCAAGTTTCCTCTCATGACGCGTGTCCGCCTCGCGGACGCCAACGGGACAATTGATGAATCCGAACTATCGCAACCTCGCGCTCTGGGCGATCATAGCGGTCCTGCTCATAGCCCTGTTCAATCTGTTCCAGACGCCGCAGACGCGAGGGGCTTCCAGCGATGTGCCTTATTCGCAGTTCCTGCAGGATGTCGCGGCGGGGCGGGTCAAGACGGTGACCATTGCTGGCGCTCGTATCAGCGGCACCTACACCGACAATTCCAGCGGTTTCCAGACCTATTCGCCCGGCGATCCTTCGCTGGTCTCGCGGCTGCAGGACAAGAACGTCACCATCAATGCACGGCCTGAAACGGACGGTTCCAATTCGCTGTTCGGCTATTTGATCTCCTGGCTGCCGATGATCCTCATCCTCGGCGTCTGGATATTCTTCATGCGCCAGATGCAGTCCGGCTCCGGCCGCGCGATGGGCTTCGGCAAATCGAAGGCCAAGCTGCTCACCGAAGCGCATGGCCGCGTCACTTTCCAGGACGTTGCCGGCGTCGACGAAGCCAAGGAAGATCTGGAAGAGATCGTCGAGTTCCTGCGCGATCCGCAGAAGTTCCAGCGGCTCGGCGGCAAGATTCCGCGCGGCGTGCTGCTCGTCGGCCCTCCGGGAACCGGCAAGACGCTGCTCGCGCGCTCGGTTGCCGGCGAAGCCAATGTGCCGTTCTTCACCATTTCCGGTTCTGACTTCGTCGAGATGTTCGTCGGCGTCGGTGCAAGCCGCGTCCGCGACATGTTCGACCAGGCCAAGAAGAACGCGCCCTGCATCATCTTCATTGACGAAATCGACGCAGTCGGCCGTCATCGCGGCGCCGGCCTCGGCGGCGGCAATGACGAACGCGAGCAGACGCTGAACCAGCTGCTGGTCGAGATGGACGGTTTCGAATCCAACGAAAGCATCATCCTGATCGCTGCCACCAACCGGCCCGACGTGCTCGATCCGGCACTGCTCAGGCCAGGCCGCTTCGACCGCCAGGTCGTGGTGCCGAACCCTGACATCGTCGGCCGCGAGAAGATCCTCAAGGTGCATGTGCGCAACGTGCCGCTGGCGCCCAATGTCGACCTCAAGGTGATCGCGCGCGGCACGCCTGGCTTCTCCGGCGCCGACCTGATGAACCTCGTCAACGAATCCGCGCTGATGGCGGCACGACGCAACAAGCGCCTCGTCACCATGGCTGAATTCGAGGACGCCAAGGACAAGATCATGATGGGCGCCGAGCGCCGCTCGTCGGCCATGACGCAGGCCGAGAAGGAACTGACCGCCTACCATGAGGCCGGCCACGCCATCCTCGCGCTCAACGTGCCGTCGGCCGATCCGCTGCACAAGGCCACCATCATCCCGCGCGGCCGTGCGCTCGGCATGGTCATGCAGTTGCCCGAAGGCGACCGCTATTCGATGAGCTACAAATACATGATCTCGCGGCTCGCCATCATGATGGGCGGCCGTGTCGCCGAGGAGTTCAAGTTCGGCAAGGAGAACATCACCTCCGGAGCTTCTTCGGATATCGAGCAGGCGACCAAGCTGGCGCGTGCCATGGTCACGCGCTGGGGCTTTTCCGACAAGCTCGGCCATGTCGCCTATGGCGACAACCAGGAAGAAGTGTTCCTTGGCCATTCGGTGGCACGCACGCAGAACGTCTCGGAAGAAACGGCGCAGATCATCGACGCCGAAGTGCGCCGCCTGATCGATGAGGCCTATTCGTCGGCGAAGTCCATCCTGACCAAGAAGAAGAAGGAATGGATCGCGCTGGCGCAGGGCCTGCTGGAATACGAGACGCTGTCCGGCGAGGAGATCAAGCAGTTGATCGCCGGCCACAAGCCCGCACGCGACCTCGGCGACGATACGCCGCCAAGTCGTGGCTCGGCCGTGCCGAAGTCCGGCGGCCGCCGCAAGAAGGGTCCTGAGCCCGAAGGCGGTATGGAACCACAGCCGTCGAGCTGAGTTCGGCCACCGATTTCATCGAACGCCGCGGCTTGCTCCGCGGCGTTTTTTGTTTTTGGCATTGGGGAGGAGTTGTCCGCGACCTCGCATCTGCGACGGTGACGATTGGCGAAAGCCTAGGTGATAGCCCATCTCCCCCCCTTGCGGGGGAGATTGGCAACGTCGCCGCTGGCGTGCCCTCGAAGGCAAAAAAAAGGCCCGCGAACCCTGCGGTTCGCAGGTCTTCTCTTCTTCAGATGTCTTGTCGCTCAGCTCTTCAGCTTGGCATTGCACAGGCTGTAATAACCGCCGCCCTTCTGGATCCAGCGAAGGCCGTTCAACGTGCCCGCGTCCTTGTTGCCATGGTAGCCCTGGAGACAGGTCTTCATGCGAGCCTTCGCGGGCTTTTCGGTCTTGAACTCGGCGGCCAGCGTGGTCGGAAATGTCACGCCCGCGGGCGCTGCAGTGGGGGCGACCGCCGCGCTGGTTTCCTTTTTCGTCTGCGGCTCGGTTTTGACCGTATCCTCGCTGACACTGTCCGCTGCTGATGTCGCGCACTTCTCCTTGCGAAAAGCCGTCCAGTCCATGCCGTTCAGAGTGCCGCCTTCCTTGGCTGTTCGATAGGTCTCGCCGCATTCCTTCATCGTCAGTGCGCTTGCGGGGGCGACGCTCCAAGCGACAAATGCGGTCGCAGCCAATACCGCCAATTTCAAACCGTGCATAAGACCCTCCTGGTTGATAATAAGTTTGACGTCTTTTTGTATATGGTTTGTTCTCTATATGTTCAACCAGAATCTTTACGGACTGCCGATGAGCTTGGCGTTGGGCAGTGTAGGCGAATTGATGATGCCGGCAGCCCGGCGACATGCAGATGCGAGCAAGGCAGTGTGCGTCTTCGCGCAACAAAAAAGGCCCGCGCATCTTGCGATGCGCGGGCCTTTGTTTGGAGACTATGGCTAAGCGATCAGCTCTTCAGCTTGGCGTTGCACAGGCTGTAGAAGCCGCCGCCCTTCTGGATCCACTTCAGGCCGCCAAGCGAATTGGCGTCCTTGAGGGCATAGTACTGGTCGAGGCAGGTGTGCATACGGCCCTTTCCGGGGGTCTCGCTGGTATATTTCGGCGAGATCGCGGACGGGAAGGTGACGCCCTTGGGCGCAGCCGTCGTCGGCTTCGCCGGCTCCTTGGTGTAGCTCGCCTCGTCGGCGGCCGGCACGGTGTCGTCATCCGAGGCGGCTGCGCCGCACTCGGTCTTGCGGAAGTCGTTCCACTTCATGCCGTTCAGCGTGTTGGCCGTCTTGGCGGCCTGATACTTGGTGCTGCATTCGGCCATGCTCAGGCCCTTGCCGCCATTGTCTGCGGGAGCGGCGGGAGCCGCGGCGGCCTTGGTGGTCGCCGGCTTGGCGGCGGCAGCGGCGGATGCACCGGCGGCGCATTCGGATTTGCGGAAGTCGTTCCACTTCATGCCGTTCAGCGTGCCGGCAGCCTTCGCCGCCTGATACTTGGTGCTGCATTCCTTCGCCGTCAGGCCCTTGGCCGTGCTGTCGTCCGCCGCGGCAGCCTTCGTGGTGTTGGTCGCTTTCTTGGCATCGGCCGGCTTGGCGTCGGTCGTCGCTGTGGCGTCGGTGCCGCACTGAGCCTTGCGGAACTGGTTCCAGGTCGCTCCGGCCAGTGTCCCCGCATCCTTGGCGGCGTTATACTTCGTGCTGCACTCGGCCATCGTCAGTGCGTTGGCTGGCGCGGCCAGGAACAAGGTAGCGACGGCGAGGCCGGTCAAAGTGGCAAGTCGGTGGATGAGCATAGCGTTTCTCCGTTGCAGCAGCCCATGATACGTCCCTGCAAATCAATAACGCTCAACGGTCGGTTGCGCCAGATGCTAAGTGGCGTATATATCGCCGAAAATCGGCTTCTCCCGATAAGGTGATGAAATCGTTGTCCGTTGCCTGGTTCAGAGCAAGATTTTCCTGGTGCATCCGCGCTGAAAGGCTCGAATGACTTGTATATTGCAGCATGGCAGTCTGGGCATGTCAGGTTGCGGCCACGTTGTGTGCAGTGCACAACAATGGTTTTCTAAGGATTGGTAACGTATAATCACACAATGTGATCATAGCGCCCTGGCCAATTGTGGCATGACGTGCCGGGGAAGAAACGTCGAGGAAGCTGACTGGCATGGCAGGGAATTATTTCGGCACGGACGGCATTCGCGGACGCGCCAACAAGTTTCCGATGACCGCTGAAATCGCGATGCGGGTCGGCATGGCCGCCGGCCTTTCCTTCCAGCGCGGCACCCATCGACATCGTGTCGTGCTCGGCAAGGACACCAGACTTTCCGGTTATATGATCGAGAATGCCATGGTCGCCGGTCTTTGTGCCGCCGGCATGGACGTGTTCCTGCTCGGCCCGATCCCGACGCCGGCTGTCGCCATGCTGGTGCGTTCGCTGCGCGCCGATATCGGCGTCATGATCTCGGCCTCGCACAACCCTTATTACGACAACGGGATCAAGCTGTTCGGACCCGACGGCTACAAGCTCTCCGACGAGATCGAGGAGCGCATCGAGAGCATGCTCGACAGGGATATCGAACTGGCGCTCGCCGACTCCGACGGGCTTGGCCGCGCCAAGCGCGTCGACGGCGTGCATGACCGCTACATCGAATTCGCCAAGCGCACCTTGCCGCGCTCGATGTCGCTCGCGGGCTTGAGGATCGTCGTCGATTGCGCCAATGGCGCGGCCTACAAGGTGGCGCCCGAGGCGCTGTGGGAACTGGGCGCCGAGGTCGTCGCCATCAATGTCGAGCCCAACGGCTTCAACATCAACAAGGAATGCGGCTCGACCCACCCGGCCGGCCTGCAAAAGAAGGTGCACGAAGTGCGCGCCGATATCGGCATCGCGCTCGACGGCGACGCCGATCGCGTCGTCATCGTCGATGAAAACGGCGCGATCGTCGATGGTGACCAGATCATGGCGCTGATCGCCGAATCCTGGCACCAGAGCGGGCGGCTTGCCGGCGGCGGTGTCGTCTCAACCGTCATGTCCAATCTGGGCCTCGAACGCTTCCTCGGCGACATGAAGCTGCAATTGCACCGCACCAAGGTCGGCGACCGTTATGTCGTCGAGCATATGCGCGCGCACGGCTTGAATGTCGGCGGCGAACAGTCGGGCCATATCGTGCTGTCCGACTTTTCGACCACCGGCGACGGCCTGGTTTCGGCGCTGCAGGTGCTGGCCTGCATCAAGCGGCAGGGCCGGCCGGTCAGCGAACTGTCGAAGAAATTCGAACCCGTGCCGCAACTCCTGAAGAACGTTCACATTTCCGGCGGCAAGCCGCTCGAGGAGGCGCCGGTCAAGGCCGCCATCGAAGACGCGCGTAACCGGCTCGGCAAGACCGGACGGCTGGTTATCCGGCCATCCGGGACAGAGCCGCTGATCCGCGTGATGGCCGAGGGCGACGACCCGCAACTGGTCGAGTCCGTGGTGAATGGCATCGTGGACATCATCTCGGAAACGCGCAGCGCCGCCTGAGCCCCACAGCGCCCGGCAGGACGTCGTCGCCTGAACCTGTCCAAGCCCGCCTTTCGGCGGGCTTTTTCTTGTCGGCTCCCAGTCTGTTCGCTGTTCGGAAATCTCGCAGCGGTTCCCAGAAGTTTCGAGATTCGTGGTTAAGCAACAGGGTTAAACGCCTTTTAACCTTTGCAATTCATTATCCACGACTGAAAGCCAATCGCATTTCGGGCGGGTTTGCCGTTCCGAGCTTCTCAGGGGTGACAAGCATGTTCAAGACAGCAAGAAAGGCCCTGCTCGCCTTACTGTTCGCAGGCCTGGCGGGGCCGTTGTTCGCGGCCGACCTGCCGGAACCGATCGTCGAAGAGGCTCCGCCTCAGGCCGTCTACGAGCAGCCGGTAGAAGTCGGCGGCTGGTATATCCGCGGCGACATCGACTATCACAAGTCGACCGTGCGCGGCATCGACTATATGACCTACACCATCGATCAATGTAATTGTACGGTCACGCCCGGCACCAGAAGTTTCGATTTCGGCAAGCTCAAGGGCGGGTTCTCGCTCGGTGCCGGCGTTGGTTACAAGATCAACGACCACTTCCGGACCGACCTGACCGCCGACTACTGGTTCAAGTCGAACTTCAACGGCGGCACCTCGGATATCAACGGAACATCGACCGAAGTGTCGAAGATGAGCGCCCTGCTGCTGCTGGCCAATGCCTATGTCGATCTCGGCACCTATCACGGCATCACGCCTTACGTTGGCGCCGGCATCGGCGGCGCCCGCGTCAAGTGGGATGATGTCTACGATCCGAACACCACCGAGTTCAATCCCGGCAGATCAAGCTGGCGTTTCGCCTACGGTCTGATGGCCGGCGCTTCGTACTGCCTGACCGACAAGATCATTCTCGATGCCGGCTACCGCTTCTCCCATATCCAGGGCGGCCGCATGTTCGACTGGAACATCACCAGCTCCGGTCCCGGCTTCGATCGTGGCATCAACACACACGAAGTGCGCGGTGGCCTGCGTTACCAGTTCGGTGGCAACAACGGTTGCGCCGCGCCGGTCGTTGCCTACCAGCCCGAACCCGAGCCGATCTACACTAAGTAACAGCATCTACATTACTTGAATTCTTCACAAACCGCCCGGCCTCAGCCGGGCGGTTTTTCGTTGGCCGCCTGGAATCGACAGGGGAAATGAATTCGCTAACGCTCTGTTAGCCTTAACCGCCACTTAACCACTATGGTTAACAATGCTCCTTGAAACGATGGCTGCCGCTGCGATTGCGGGCTGCGCCAAATTCGGGAGTCGGGGACCATGAAACTTACATCGCGTATGGCGCTGGCGCTCGGTGCACTAGCCCTCCTGCCGCTGACGCCGGTGCACGCGGCCGACTACGATCCGCCGATCTATGTCGACCAGGCGCCCGACTACGTCCCGGTCGAGGTCGGCTCCGGCTGGTATCTGCGCGGTGATCTCGGCTATGCCTTCAACAAGCCCTATGAATTTTCGGAAACTCCGGCCGGTCTGGTTACGGATACCAGCCCGCTGTCTGGTTCGATAGGTATGGGCTACCATTTCAACGATTACTTCCGTGGTGAATTGAATTTCGGTCTGCTGCCGACAAGCAAATTCGCCAGCAAATTCGACAGTACTTGCGATGGAACGCAGACGGTGACTGTCACCAGCGGTGGCAGCACAAGCGCGTTCGCCGGCCCAAGCACCCGTGGATGCGAAGGCTCCAACGACGGCAACAACAAGGCCTACGATGTGATGGCCAGCGCCTTTGTCGACCTGGGCACTTATGTCGGCTTCACGCCCTATGTCGGAGGCGGTGTCGGCATAGCGTACAGCACCTACAAGTACGCTCAAGGCGCTCGCAACTGTCAGAATTCATCGACAACATCAGGTACAACCACGACCATCTTTGAATGCGACGATCCAAACGGCTATGATGGGACGACGCAGTCGGAGAAGCAGTTCAGCTTCGCCTATACGCTCGGCGCCGGCTTTGCTTATCAGGTCAGCAAGAATGTTGCAGTCGATGTCGGCTATCAATACACGGCTCTGCCTTCCGCGAAATACGTGACAGCAGACGCTGTCGGCAACCCTGAGTTCAAAAAGGGCCTCGATTATCATCAGGTCAAGGTCGGGCTGCGCTACGATCTCTGGTAGGCGCGGCGAGTACGAGGACCAGCACGGCGGATCATGGGGTCCGTCGTTTGCGTTTGAAGTCACGACATCCTGATCGGGGATCGCCGGTATCCCGGCAACGACAAAAACTTTCCTCTTGACGCCTGAAGCCCGAACGAATATCGCCGTCCGTGGGCCACCCCTCCCCAACGAGGGGCCACTATCTGGAAGGATAGACCACGATGACGACGCATACGAAGCCCGGACTCCGTCCGGCAAACCCCAATTTCTCCTCAGGTCCCTGCGCAAAGCGCCCCGGCTGGTCGGTCGAGGCGCTAAGAAATGCTGCGCTCGGCCGTTCCCACCGCGCCAAGATCGGCAAGACCAAGCTCGAACAGGCGATCGAGCTGACGCGCGAGATTCTCCAGGTCCCGGCGGGTTACCGCATCGGCATCGTGCCGGCGTCGGACACCGGTGCGGTCGAGATGGCGCTGTGGTCGCTGCTCGGCGAGCGCGGCGTCGACATGGTCGCCTGGGAGAGCTTTGGCTCCGGCTGGGTCACCGACGTGGTCAAGCAATTGAAGCTCGCCGACGTGCGCAAGATCGAAGCCGGCTACGGCGAGCTGCCTGATCTCACCAAGATCGATTTCGACCGCGATGTGGTGTTCACCTGGAACGGCACCACGTCGGGCGTTCGCGTGCCGAACGGCGATTTCATTCCCGCGGACCGCAAGGGCCTGACCGTCTGCGATGCGACTTCCGCCGCATTCGCGCAGAGGCTCGACTTCGAAAAACTCGATGTCGTCACTTTCTCCTGGCAGAAGGTGCTGGGCGGCGAGGGCGCTCACGGCATGCTGATCCTGTCGCCTCGCGCCGTCGAGCGGCTGGAAACCTACAAGCCCTCATGGCCGCTGCCGAAAATTTTCCGCCTGACCTCAGGCGGCAAGCTGATCGAAGGTATCTTCAAGGGCGAGACCATCAACACGCCCTCGATGCTGTGCGTCGAGGATTACCTCGATGCGCTCAACTGGGCGAAGTCGACCGGCGGCCTCGACGCGCTGATCGCCAGGGCGGATGCCAATGCGGCCGTCCTCGATCGCTTTGTAGGCAAGTCCTCCTGGCTCGGTCATCTCGCCGTCCAGCCGGCGACACGGTCGAACACGTCCGTCTGCCTGTCCTTCACCGATCCGGACGTGTCCGCGCTCGACGCCGACGGGCAGGCGGCCTTCGCCAAGGGGCTGGTGTCGGTGCTCGACAAGGAAGGCGTCGCCTATGATATCGGTGCCTATCGCGACGCACCGCCCGGCCTGCGCATCTGGTGCGGCGCGACGGTCGAGACGTCGGATCTCGAAGCGCTGCTGCCCTGGCTCGACTGGGCATTCGCCGCACAGAAGGCGTCGCTCAAAGCGGCGGCCTGAGATCGTTCGCGGCGGCCTTCGGGCCGCCCACTCCCATCAGGATCAAATCCATTTCAAGGAGGCCGCCATGGCGCCCCGCGTTCTCGTCTCAGACAAACTCTCCCCCACCGCCGTGCAAATCTTCAAGGATCGTGGCGTCGAGGTCGACTATCTGCCCGATCTCGGCAAGGACAAGGATAAGCTCGCCGAAGTGATCGGCCAGTATGATGGCCTCGCCATCCGCTCGGCGACCAAGGTCACCGAAAAGCTGATCAACGCCGCTACCAATCTCAAAGTCATCGGCCGCGCCGGCATCGGCGTCGACAATGTCGATATCCCGGCGGCAAGCCGCAAGGGCATCATCGTGATGAACACGCCCTTCGGCAACTCGATCACCACAGCCGAACATGCGGTGGCGATGATCTTTGCGCTGGCGCGCCAGATCCCTGAAGCCAACGCCTCGACCCATGCCGGCAAATGGGAAAAGAACCGCTTCATGGGCGTCGAGATAACCGGCAAGACACTGGGCGTCATCGGCTGCGGCAACATCGGTTCGATCGTCGCGACGCGCGGCGTTGGCCTCAAGATGCACGTCATCGCCTTCGATCCGTTCCTGTCGGACAGCCGTGCCGAGGAGCTTGGCGTCGACAAGGTCGAGCTCGACGAGCTATTCGCCCGCGCCGATTTCATCACCCTGCACACGCCGCTGACCGACAAGACGCGCAACATCATCGATGCCGCGGCGATCGCCAAGATGAAGAAGGGCGTGCGCATCATCAATTGCGCACGCGGCGGTCTGATCGTCGAGGCCGATCTGGTCGCAGCGCTGAAGAGCGGCAAGGTGGCCGGCGCCGGCGTCGACGTCTTCGAGGTCGAACCGGCCGAGAACAACGAACTGTTCGGCATGGAGAATGTGGTGGCGACGCCGCATCTCGGCGCCTCGACGACGGAGGCCCAGGAGAATGTCGCGCTGCAGGTTGCCGAGCAGATGGCCGACTATCTGATCAAGGGCGCCGTCTCCAACGCCATCAACATGCCGTCGATCACCGCCGAGGAGGCGCCGCGGCTGAAGCCGTTCGTCAAGCTCGCCGAGGTGCTCGGCGCCTTTGTCGGCCAGGTCACCGAGGATCCGATCAAGGAGGTGGAGATCCTGTTCGACGGCTCGACCGCGACGATGAACACGCGCGCGCTGATCAGTGCAGCACTCGCCGGGCTGATCCGGCCTCAGGTCTCGGACGTCAACATGGTGTCGGCGCCGATCATGGTGAAGGAGCGCGGCATCATCGTGGCCGAGGTCAAGCGCGACAAGTCGGGCGTGTTCGACGGCTATATCAAGCTGACGGTGAAGACCGAGCACATGACGCGCTCGATCGCCGGCACATGCTTCTCGGATGGCAAGCCACGCTTCATCCAGATCAAGGGCATCAACCTCGATGCCGAGGTCGGCCAGCACATGCTCTACACCACCAATGCGGACGCGCCGGGCATCATCGGCCTGCTCGGCACCGTCTGCGGCGAGAATGGCGTCAACATCGCCAACTTCCAGCTCGGCCGCAACCGGCCGGGCGGCGATGCCATAGCGCTGCTCTATCTCGACGCGCCGTTCCCGGAAGCCGTGCTGGAAAAGGTCAAGGCGCACAAGTCGATCGACTCGGCCAAGCGGCTGCAGTTCGACGTCAACGCGATGTGATTGAGGACAGGCGGTCGCCGACCCACCTCGTTGACGCCGGCCGCCGCGGCGGCCGGTTCATGTCAACTCGTCCGAGCCATCGGAGACACCCACGCGATGTCGGTAGACCAGTTCCCAGCCCTTCCAGCCCGTAAACAGCAAGATGAGAACCACGATCAGCGATAGGACGATGCCGGTTGGCATCACGGCCGCCGCTCCGCCGGCATACCGCGAGTACCAGTTGTAAAGCTCGATCAACACGACGATTACATTGCCGCCGGCATGGAGCCATGCCGTCGTGAGATTGCGGACCTGCACATCGCCGAGAACATCCGTCAAGCCAGCAAGCGCAGCCAGGGCAGCCATGATCAGGCCTGCGCCGAGAAGCCAAAGCGACCCGGTGACCCATCCAGGATCGGCTGTTCGCCAGAAGATAAGGTCGCAAACGAAGGTGCCGACAAAAAAGGCAATCGGAAACGGAATCAGCATCGGGTGGATAGGGTGACCAGCAATGCTTGCCGTGCTGCGAGGGTTGTGGCTCATCATGTCGCCTCCCTGGCGTTCAAACTCCGCTGGAGGTGAAATGTTCCAAGTAGGGGACGCGGCAGGATTCATGCCGCTGTTTCCGCGCCATTGGCGAAGTCCAGGCCGTTCGCGTGATTACCGCGACGGCGGAGGGCGTCAGCCGCCAAATGTCATCCGCGGTGGTCCGCCACCGCCATCTTGCGCCCGCTGTATTCGGCAAGCCCGATGCCGCCCAGCACGAGCACCAAGGCCAGCGCCTGATAGAGCTGGAACGTCTCGCCGACGATCAGCACCGACAGCAGCGTGCCGAAGATCGGCACCAGATTGATGAACAGGCCGGCGCGGTTGGCGCCGATCAGCTCGTTGCCCCTGATGTAGAAGATCTGCGAAACGACCGAGGCGCCGATCGCCGTATAGACGATGACGGTCCAGCCGCGCGCGTCGGGCATGATGACCTTGCCGGCGAGGACCTCCCACAGGAAGAACGGCAACGAGGTGACGAGTGCCGAAACCGACAGGGCCAGCATCAGGCTCTGCCAGTGCATCACCGGCTTCAGCCGCAACCCGACCGAATAGCCGCTGTAGAGAAAGACAGCGACCAGCATGATGGCGTCACCGAAATTGAGTTCCAGCGTCAACAGCCGGCGCGGGTCGCCATGGCAGGCGGTGAGGATCACGCCGGCGATGGTCAGCACGACGCCGACAATCTGCGCCCAGTTCACGCGCAGGCGGAAGAAGACGAAATTGGCAGTCATGATCAGGATCGGCATCGCCGCCTGTTCGATCGAGACATTGATCGCTGTCGTGTAGTTGAGCGCCGTGTAGAAGATGGTGTTGAACAGGGTGAAGCCGCTGGCGCCGAGGGCGACCAGCACGAACCAGTGCTTGCGGACTACCGGCCAGTCCTTCTGGATGGTCTTCCAGCCGATGGGCAGCATGATCGCCACGGCCAGCACCCAGCGCAGGAAGACCAGCGTCATCGGCGAGACGTGATCGACCGCCAGCTTGCCGGCCACCGAATTTCCACCCCAAAGCAAGGTGGTGAGCAGCAGGAATATGTAGGCGCTTCGATGCATCGCGGGATTCCAGTCGCCGGAGCTGCGGTGTTTGCCGGCCTATTGCCCTCGCTCGCCCAAGTAAATGATGTCAAAGCCGAAAATTGTTGTGCCTCAGGGCATTTTCGACGGCAAAGAAAGGTCGCGCTCGCGAGGTCTTGACGTTATAGAGGCCTGTCGTTTCGAACCATATTCAAGCCGCTTGGCGGCGTCTCAAGGGAAAAGAAACATGGCCAATGTGGTGGTCGTCGGCTCGCAGTGGGGTGACGAAGGCAAGGGCAAGATCGTCGACTGGCTGTCGGAGCGCGCCGATGTCGTGGTGCGTTTCCAGGGCGGCCACAATGCCGGCCATACGCTGGTCGTCGACGGCAAGGTCTACAAGCTGTCGTTGCTTCCGTCGGGCGTCGTGCGCCAGGGCAAGCTGTCCATCATCGGCAATGGCGTCGTGTTCGACCCGCACGCTTTCGTCGCCGAGGTGGCAAAACTCAAGGCGCAAGGTGTCGAAGTAGCGCCGGATCGCCTGAAAATAGCCGAAAACACAGCGCTTATCCTGTCCCTGCATCGAGAGCTGGACGGGTTTCGTGAGGACGCCGCATCCAATTCCGGGACGAAGATTGGCACGACCCGTCGCGGCATCGGCCCCGCCTATGAGGACAAGGTGGGCCGGCGCGCGGTCAGGGTGATGGATTTGGCGGATTTGGAAACACTGCCCTTGAAAGTCGACAGGCTGCTGACGCACCACAATGCGCTGCGACGCGGGCTTGGTCATGCGGAAGTCACGCATGACGCGATCATGCAGGAACTAACCTCGGTCGCCGACGACATCCTGCCCTATATGGACCGGGTCTGGAAGATCCTCGACGACAAGCGCCGGGCTGGCGAGCGCATCCTGTTCGAGGGCGCGCAGGGCACACTGCTCGATATCGACCACGGCACCTATCCGTTCGTGACCTCGTCGAACACGGTTGCCGGACAGGCTGCCGCCGGCTCCGGCGTTGGCCCGGGCGCCATCGGCTATGTGCTCGGCATCACCAAAGCCTATACGACACGCGTCGGCGAGGGTCCGTTCCCGACCGAGCAGAAGAACGAGGTCGGCGAATTCCTCGGCACGCGCGGCCATGAATTCGGCGTCGTCACCGGTCGCAAGCGCCGCTGCGGCTGGTTCGACGCGGTGTTGGTGCGCCAGGCCGTCGCGGTCAACGGCATCAAGGGCATCGCGCTGACCAAGCTCGACGTGCTTGACGGGCTGGACGAGATCAAGGTCTGCACCGGTTACCGTCTCGACGGCGAGATGATCGATTATCTGCCGGCCAGCCAGGGCGCGCAGGCACGTGTCGAACCGGTCTACGAGACGCTCGAGGGCTGGAAAGGCACCACTGCCGGCGCGCGCAGCTGGAATGATCTGCCGGCCCAGGCGGTCAAGTATGTCCGCTACATCGAGGAGCTCATCGGCGCACCGGTCGCGCTCCTTTCCACCAGCCCGGAACGCGACGACACGATACTTGTGACCGATCCGTTTCAAGACTAGTTTCTGAAGCCTTTCCGGGCATCGCGGCTGATTTGCGGGGGCCGGCGCGGAAGCAAAATACAGGTCGACTGAAGCATGGCAGATTTCGTTGCTATTCTGAAAAACGCGCTCGACAAGCATGGCGACGAGACGCCGGAAAAGCGTACGCGCATCTATGCCAGCGTTCGCACCATGCTGGCGAAGAAGCTTGGTGAACGTTCGCCGCCGTGGGCTCCCGAAGCCATAGCCACGCAGATGCGTTCGCTGGAAGACGCCATTACAAGCGTCGAGCGCGATTATGCCAAGAGCGTGCCGGAGACCGACCCGCTCGCGGAGCTGGAACACATTTTTTCGTCGATCGATCGCAACAAGAACCAGCCAAGCCATACGAGGCAGCCGGCGAAGGCGGAATCGGCCTGGCCGGCACCGCCCGTCGCCAAGCCCGAGCCCTATCAACCCGCGCCGCCGCCTGCCGCCAAGGTCGAGCCAAGCTGGCAAAGATCGACGCCGGCGCCTGCCCAGCCGGCTCGCGCCGACACGCCTCTTCCAGGCATGAACGCCGAGGAGGCGGACGACGAGGCCGATGTCTTTTCCAGCAACGAAGACAATGAAGAGCCGGTACAGGACACCTTCCAGCGCCTGCGTCCCGCCGAGCGCAAGCGCAGCTATGGCGGGCTGATCGCGGCCGTCGTCGCACTGCTGGTCGTTGCCGGCGGCGGCTATGGCGTCTGGCTGAACAAGGACGCCTTCGGCAAGATGCTGGGGCTTGGCGGCAATCAGGTAGCGAAAACCGAACCCGTGAAGCCGGCGCCGGCCAAGCCGGCAACCGATGCCGCGGCAGCGCCGCCGGCGCCCGCGGCTGGCGGCACGGAAGCCGAAAGCACGAAATTCACCCAGCGGCTGACACCGCAGGGTGGTGAAGTCGACCCGGGTCCGGCCGGTGGCCAAAGCGGCATCGGCGAAGGCGAATCGGTCGCGGCGCTGACCACCCCGCCCTCGGCCACGAACGCACCGGCGATTTCCGCACCGGCCGCCGGTACGCCTGCCGCGACTACGCCTCCGGCGACAGATGCCGCCCCCGCAACGCCGCCTGCCAACGGAGCAGCGCCTGCAGCGCCGGCCGATGCTGCCGGCACGCCGCCAGCACCGGCAGGTGCCGCGCCGCCCGCGCCGGCGGCTGCGCCTGCGGAAGCCGCCCTGCCTGTCGGCCAGAAGGCGATCTTCTATGAGGAGCGCACCAGCACCGCCCAGGGCTCCGCCGAGCCCGGCAACATCGTCTGGTCGCTGGTGCAGGAATCGCCCGGTGGCGACCTGCCGCCGGAGCCGGCGATCCGCGCCGAGGCGACCATTCCCGGCAAGGACATCCAGTTGCGCATGACCATCCGCCGCAACACCGACCAGACGCTGCCGGCCAGCCATATCATCGAGATGATCTTCCTGACGCCCGACGGCTTCGAGGGCGGCGGTGTCGACAACATCCTGCGCGTTGCCATGAAGGCTTCGGAGCAGGATGCCGGCAGCCCGCTGATCGGCATTCCGGCCAAGATTGCCGACGGCTTCTTCCTCGTCGCGCTCAACGACACCAAGGCCGACGAAGACGCCAACATGACCTTGTTGCGCGGCCAGGACTGGATCGACGTGCCGGTGGTCTACAAGACCGGACGGCGGGCGTTGCTGACCATGGAAAAGGGCATTCCCGGAGAGAAGGTGTTCGACGAGGCAATCAAGGCCTGGCAGGCCAAGACGGCAGGCTGAGACGCTGTAGCCGCCGTTCAGAAGCCCTGGAACAGCATGTCGAGCGCAGCGACGATGTCGTCGTGGTGCTTGATCAGGTTCAGCTGACTTTCGCCTAATTCGCTGGCAGAAACGGTGGCAACCAGGTGTGTTGCCATAACGAGCTTTCGACCGTTGATCTCAAAAATCGGATGAAGCTTTCGCATCGGCGGTGGCACCATTGCGACCGGCAGAAGCGGCACGACCACCCGCGTCTTGAAATTGTCGAGCAGCTCTGACTGAACGTCGAGCACATAGCTGCCTTCGATGCGACCGGCGAAGACATCATAGCGGGGCATCAGAACTGCCGGTACTCTTCCAGCGGGATGCCATGTTTCTCGATATAGTCGTTCCACGCGTCCATCGTGGCGCGGTTCTCAAGCTTCCACAGTCGCGTTTTTTCGGCAGCCACCGCCTCCGCGATGCCGGCCTCCGCAGCGCGCGAGACATTCACGTCAAGTCCCTTGGCTTCCCTCATGAGGTTCGAATCGATCGACAGATTTGCTGGCTGACGGGTCGCACTCAAGGCAATTTTGCGCATAATAGCCTCCGCAACATGCGCATAATATATGCGCATTTCTGTATGGAGGCAATCAGGCGGTTCTAGCTGCAGGTAGGGGCGCTCGGCCCCTTTCGCTATGGCTCCGGGCGTTCGTCGCTTCAATCGACAAATCGTCGTCGATTGATCGGCCTACGGCCGAAACACTCCTCACCCCTCCATCTCCTCGCGCAACATCTCCAGTTCCAGCCATTCTTCCTCGAGCGCGGCCAGCGTGGCGCGCTCCTTGTCGAGGGCGGCGATGGTTTTCTGGAACGAGGCCGGATCGCGCTCGTAATAGGCCGGATCGGCGATGTTGTTCTCCAGCCGCGAGATAGAGGCCATCACAGCTTCGATTTTCTTCGGCAGGGATTCCAGTGCGAATTTCTGCTTGAACGACAGTTTCTTCGCCGGCACTTTTGGCGCGGCGGCTTCGCTCTTGCCTGACGCGGGCGCCTCGCCATTTTCGGCTCTCGCCCGCGCCTTGCGGTCGTCCAGCTTCGTGCCGCCGCGCTGCGCCAACATGTCGGAGTAGCCGCCGGCATATTCGATCCAGCGGCCTTCACCATCCGGCGCGATCAGGCTGGTCACGGTGCGGTCGAGGAAATCGCGGTCGTGGCTGACCAGGATGACGGTGCCGGCGAAACCGGCGACCAGTTCCTGCAGCAGTTCAAGCGTCTCCATGTCGAGATCGTTGGTCGGCTCATCGAGCACCAGAAGGTTTGCGGGCCGCGCCAGCACGCGCGCCAGCAGGAGCCGCGCCCGCTCGCCGCCGGACAACTCGCGCACCGGCGTGCGCGCCTGCTCCGGCTTGAACAGGAAATCCTTCATGTAGGAGACCACGTGGCGCTGCTCGCCATTGATGACGAGGTTTTCGCCGCGCCCATCGGTGAGATATTGTGCCAGCGTCTCCTGCGGGTCGACCGCCTCGCGCTTCTGGTCGAGCGTTGCGATCTCCAGATTGGTGCCGAGCCGCACCGAACCTGCGTCCGGCTTCATCTCGCCGGTCAGCATCTTCAAGAGCGTGGTCTTGCCGGCGCCGTTCGGCCCGACCAGGCCAACGCGATCGCCGCGCTGGATGCGGGTCGAAAACGCCTTGACCACGGTGAGATCGCCAAAGCTCTTTTCGATGTTTTTCGCCTCGATCACCAGCTTGCCGGACTCGGTGGCGTCGCTCGCCACCATGATCGCCGACCCTTCGGCCCCGCGATGACCGCGAAAACGCTGACGCATGGTCTGCAACTCGCCGAGCCGGCGCATGTTGCGCTTGCGCCGCGCCGTCACGCCGTAGCGCAGCCAATGCTCTTCGCGAACGATCTGGCGACCGAGCTTGTGCTGCTCGCGTTCTTCTTCCTCCAGAACCAGGTCGCGCCATTCCTCGAAATGGCCGAAGCCCTTGTCCAGCCTGCGGGTCTGGCCGCGATCGAGCCAGACCGTGGCGCGCGACACGCGTTCGAGGAAGCGGCGGTCGTGCGAGATGACGATCAGCGCCGAGGAGGTGCGGATGAGTTCTTCTTCCAGCCATTCGATGACCGAGAGGTCGAGATGGTTGGTCGGCTCATCGAGCAGCAGGATATCGGGCTCCGGCGCCATGACGCGGGCAAGGGCGGCGCGCCTCGCCTCCCCGCCCGACAGGTCGTTCGGACGTTCCTCACCCGACAGGCCGAGATGCTCCATCAGATAGCTGGCGCGGTAGGGATCGTCGGCGGGGCCAAGCCCGGCCTCGACATAGGCGCGGACAGTGGCAAAACCTTCCATGTCGGGCATCTGCGGCAGATAGCGGACGGTCGCCGAAGGCTGGCGGAACACTTCGCCGTCCTGCGGCTCGATCAGGCCGGCGGCGATCTTCAGCAGGGTCGACTTGCCGGACCCGTTGCGGCCGACCAGCGCGATCTTGTCGCCGGCCGAAGCCGTCAAGGCGGCGCCATCGAGCAGCGGCGTGCCGCCGAAGGTCAGTTTTATCCCGTCGAGGTTGAGAAGGGGCGGGGCCATGTCAGCTTTCAGGTAAGGGATAGGGATGAGCGAGCAGCATCGCGCGGCCATGGCCGAGCGCGATTTCGAGGCGGCCCCCGGTCTTGTCGGACTTGACCTCGTTGGAAATGGTCAGCGACGAACCGAACGCCACCTTGACGTGAGCGAGCGGCCATTTGGCGCCGGTGACGGTCAGGCCGTCGAGCTCGGAAAAGCCGAGCACCGAAAACAGCGTGCCGTCGGCATAGTCGAAGCCGGCCGTTCCGCGCAGCAGGGGGATGCCTTCCTGAGCGCCGCTGGTCAAAAGCACGTCCGTTCCCGCCTCCGCCAGCCGCAGGGCGAGCGACAGATGCAGAAAAGCGTGGTCGGCGCGCTTGCCGCCAAAGGCGCCGGCCAGCACCAGGCGGGTCGCGCCGCGCTCCAGTGCCGCGGCGACGGCAAGTTCGCCATCGGTCTGGTCCTTTTCCGCCGGGAAGGTCCGACGCGGCACGGAAGCGAGATCGTCCGGCAGGTTGGCCGGCACCGAATCGAAATCACCCACCCACAGCTCCGGCACGAGACCCAGCAACCGCGCATGACCGATGCCGGCGTCGGCGGCGATGACGCGGGAGCCTTTGACCTGACGGTCGAGCCGTGGCGTACGGATGAGATCGCCGCCAAGCAGGATGGTGAATGTGCTCATATCGTGTGGCCCTTACCAGCCCGGCACGGGAAACGGAAGGCGGCAAACTCCCGCTTGCATGGCGGATCGGCCCGGCCTATGTGTCGAAACGCTCTAACGGGGTGCCGGACGCGATCTTCGCGGACCGGCTGAGAGGCAGTCTCGCCAACCCGCTGAACCTGATCCGGTTTGTACCGGCGGAGGGATTAGACGTTTCGGACAGTCCGACGCCTCAATTCCTTTCAATTCGAACGAAGGAGGCGCCGATGCGCACGCTTTTATATGCTCTTGTTTCAGCAACGGTCGTGGCCTTGTCCGGGCCCGCCTTGGCCAAGGACAAGCTCACCGTCTACACCTATGAGAGTTTCACCGCCGACTGGGGTCCGGGTCCCGTGGTGAAGAAGGAGTTCGAGGCCGAATGCGGCTGCGACGTCGACTTCGTCTCGGTCGCCGATGGCGTCGCGCTGCTCAACCGCGTCAGATTGGAAGGCACATCGACCAAGGCCGATATCGTGCTTGGCCTGGATACCAATCTCACCGCCGATGCCAAGGCGTCAGGCTTGTTCGCGCCGCATGGCGCGGTGACGGATGTCAGTGTGCCGGGCGGCTGGAGCGACGACACGTTTGTCCCCTTCGACTACGGCTATTTCGCTGTCGTCTACGACACGCAGAAGATGAAGACGCCGCCGAAGAGCCTGAAGGAGCTGATCGAAGGCAGTGCCAACGACAAGATCGTCATCCAGGACCCGCGCACCTCGACGCCAGGCCTCGGCCTGCTTCTTTGGGTCAAGTCGGTCTATGGCGACAAGGCACCCGAGGCCTGGGCCAAGCTCAAGGCCAAGGTGCTGACCGTGACGCCGGGCTGGAGCGAGGCCTATGGGCTGTTCACCAAGGGCGAGGCGCCGATGGTGCTGTCCTACACGACGTCGCCAGCCTACCACATGGTCGCCGAGAACACGGAGCGCTACCAAGCGGCCTCCTTCGAGGAGGGCGAGTATCTGCAGATCGAGGTGGCGGGTATCACCACGACAGGAGCCAAGAATCCGCTGGCGGCCAAGTTCATGGCCTTCATGACCGGGCCGAAATTCCAGGATGCCATCCCCGAGACCAACTGGATGTTCCCGGCAGGCAAGACCGACAAGCCGCTCAATCCGGCCTTCGACAAACTGGTCAAGCCGACGAAGACCTTGCTGTTCAGCCCGCAAGAGGTCGCCGCCAACCGCAAGGCCTGGGTCGATGAATGGCTGGCGGCGATGAGCAAATAGGCAGCGCGATGGCGCCGGCGCATTCCACGGATTCCCGCGTCAGTGCCGGCATTGTCGCGCTCGCTGCAATCGCGCTGCTGATCGGCGGCGCGTTTGCTGGCCTGCTTTTCGAGGGCGCCCATGATTTCTCGGGCGCCTGGGCAGCCTTCGATCCCTATCTGCTTCGCGTCATTCGCTTCACGCTCTGGCAAGCGGTCCTGTCGACGCTGCTTTCGGTCATCCCGGGGCTGTTTGTGGCGCGCGCTCTGTCGCGGCATCCACGTTTCTTCGGCCGCGCCTTCATCCTGCAGATCTTCGCCGTGCCATTGGCGCTGCCGGCCATCGTTGCAGCGCTCGGCATCCTGGCGCTTTATGGCCGTGCCGGCTATTTCGCCGGCGTGCTTGCCGTTATCGGCGGCGGAAGCTGGCCGGGCATCTATGGCCTGTCCGGCATTCTCGTCGCCCATGTCTTCTTCAACCTGCCGCTGGCGACGCGGCTGTTCCTCGAGGCGCTGCAGACCATACCGGCCGACCAATGGCGGCTGGCGAGCCAACTCGGCATGGCGGCGCGGCCGGCGTTCCGGCTGATCGAATGGCCAACGCTGCGCGCCGCACTGCCCGGCGTCGCCGGGCTTGTGTTCATGCTCTGCATCACATCCTTCACGATCGTGCTGACGCTCGGCGGCGGGCCGGCCGCGACGACGCTTGAGGTCGGCATCTACCAGGCGCTGCGCTTCGATTTCGATCCCACGCGGGCCGTTACACTGACGCTGCTGCAGATCGCCTTGACCTTTATCGTGGTGCTGGCACTGACGCGGCTAGGCGCCAATGTGGTCGGCGACACCAATTTGCCGGTCGCGCAACGCCGCCATCTTTCGGTCAATCGGAGCGAGACCTGGTTGAACGCGCTACTCATCGTCCTGGCGCTGCTGTTCGTCGTCGGGCCGATGGCGGCAACCGTGATGGCCGGATTGAGTGCCGATCTCGCCCGCTTGGCCGGCGAGGCCACTGTCCGGCAGGCAACGCTGACCAGCGCGGCGCTCGCCTTCCTGTCGGCGCTGCTTTCGGTGATGCTGTCGCTGGCGCTGACCATGGCGCGGCGGGCACTGGCGCTGAACAGCCGGACTGGCCGCAAGACACTGCTCGAACATGCCGCCGATACCGGCGCCGGCTTTGTCCTGGTCGTGCCGCCGATCGTCGTCGGCGCCGGCTGGTTCCTGTTGTTGCGCCTTGTCGGCGATGTCTTCGCCCTCGCCCCGGTCATGGTCGTCACCGTCAACGCGGTGATGGCGATGCCGTTTGCGCTCCGCGCCGTGCGTCCCGCCTATGATGCAGCGAGCGAGCGTCACGAACGGCTCTGTGCACAGCTCGGCATTGCGGGCTGGAACCGGCTGATGCTGGTCGACTGGCCGTCGCTGCGGCGACCGCTCGCCACGGCCTTCGCTTTCGCCATGGCGCTGTCGCTCGGCGATCTCGGTGTCATTGCCTTGTTCGGCAGTGATTCCGTGCAGACATTGCCCTACCTTCTTCTGGCTCGGATGGGCAGCTACCGCACCGAGGATGCCGCCGGCCTCGCACTGCTGCTCGGCCTCGTCTGTCTCGCGTTGATCGTGGCGGCGCACTGGCTGGGAAGGGAGGAGGTCCGTGATGCGTGAAAAGGCGGCCAACGGGCTCGCGAAGGGCGCGCCGGTGCGGCTGGACAAAGTGTCGTTCAGCTATGGCAGCTATGGCGAGGCGCCGCTTGTTTTCGATGTCGAGTTTGCCGCGGCGACGATCACCGCCATCATGGGGCCGAGCGGTTCGGGCAAGTCGACACTGCTCAATCTGGTCGCCGGCTTCGAGACCCCACGGTCGGGCCGCGTGCTGGTCGGCGGTGTCGATGTCAGCGCCGAGCCGGCCTCGGCGCGGCCGGTGTCGATGGTGTTCCAGGAGAACAATCTCTTCGCGCATCTTTCCGTCGAGCAGAATGTCGGGCTCGGCCGCTCGCCATCCCTGCGGCTGACCGAGGCGGACCGCGCTGCGGTCGCCGAGGCGCTTGCGCGCACCGGTCTTGCGGGCAAGGAGAAACGCCTGCCGCGCGAGCTCTCCGGGGGCGAACGCCAGCGCGTCGCCCTGGCCCGCGTGCTGGTGCGCGACCGACCGGTGTTGCTGCTCGACGAGCCCTTCGCTTCGCTCGGACCGGCTTTGCGCGACGAGATGCTGGATCTGGTTGCCGCCGTTCATGCCGAACGCGCCATGACAGTGCTGTTCGTCACCCACCAGCCGGAGGATGCACGCCGCATCGGCGAGCATATGGTGTTTGTCGACAATGGGTTGGTCGCTGCGACCGGCAAGGCTGATGATTTCTTTGCCGGGGCTGGTCCGGAGGCGTTCCGGCGCTATATCGGCGCGGGTGCCGGATATTCCACATCACGCGATGTTGCCCGGAAGCGGACATAATTTACGGTCAAACCGGCTCCAGGCGATGTGGCGTTTGCTTGCCATGACCGGGGGAGTGTGGCTAGGTCCGCCCTACCGGTCCGGCACAGGCCGTGATTTGCCTGCAGTATCCGGCGCCCGCCCCTGGGATGGGCCGCGGATACTGCAGCAGTTTGAGATATGGCACGTGAGCATTCTGAAGATCGTCCCCGATTTTCAATGTCATGTGCCGGGACCCGAAAGGAAGCCGTTCTGGCGATCGGCGCTAACACATTGGGAATGAAACCGCTGGCGCGCTTCCTCGCGCTGGCCGGCTTTGCCGTGGCGTTGGCAAGCTGCCAGATGTTCACGCCGCCGGAGGTTCAGGAATCCGGCTTCCAGCCTTCCGACAAGCCGATCACGGTGGACAATGTCGGCGCCAACAACAAGCTCGCCGAATTGGCCAGGGCGCAGCATCCGCGCATCCTGGCGACCTATGGCGGCGAATATTCCGATCCCAAGCTCGAGCGCATGGTCGCCAAGGTGGTCGGTAGTTTGACGGTGGTGTCCGCCAACCCGACACAGACCTATCGCATCACCATTTTGAATTCGCCCAATGTCAATGCCTTCGCGCTGCCGGGCGGCTATCTCTACATCACGCGCGGCCTCCTGGCGCTGGCCAATGATTCGGCCGAGCTTGCAGCTGTCATCGCGCATGAGATGGGCCACGTCACCGCCAATCACGGCTTGCAGCGCCAGCAACTCGAGGCAGAGGAAGGCCTGGCGACCAAGGTGGTTTCCGATGTGCTCGGCGACAGCCCGACCGCCAAGGCGGCGTTGATCCGCGGCAAGCTGAGGCTCGCGCAATTCTCGCGCAACCAGGAGCTGGAAGCCGACGCCATCGGCATCAAGTCGATCGGCGAGGCCGGCTACGATCCTTTCGCCGCCGGCCGCTTCCTGCAATCAATGTCGGCCTACACGGATTTCCGCTCGATCAGCGGCGCCACCGACGCCAGCCTCGACTTCCTGGCCACGCACCCCAATACGCCGCAGCGCATCGATCTGGCGCAGCGCCATGCCCGCCAGTTCGGCGCGCCGGGCGTCGGCACGCGCGACCGCGATTCCTTCCTCGCCGGCATAGACGGCCTGCTCTATGGCGACACGCCGGAAGAAGGCTATGTGCGCGGCGAAACCTTCCTGCATCCGGGCCTTGGCGTTTCGTTCACGGTACCGGACGGCTTCATCATCGACAATTCGGCGGCAGCGGTGACGGCCACCGGCCCCGGCGACATAGCGATCCGTTTCGATGGCGTGTCGATCGACAAGAACCGGGCGCTGACGGACTATATCCGCAGCGGCTGGGTGGCTGGTCTCGTCGACAGCAGCGTCAGGCAGGAAACCATCAACGGCAACGAGGCAGCGACCGCGCATGCCGGCGCCGAAGGCTGGCAGTTCGACATTGCGGTGATCCGCGCCGGCGGCCAGGTCTATCGGCTGCTGACCGCGGCCCCTTCGGCCAGCACGTCGCTGGACACAATCGCCCGCTCGGTCAGCGGCTCGTTCCGGATCTTGAGTGCCGCCGAAAAGGCGGCGCTGAAGCCGCTGCGCATCCGCGTCGTCACTGTCCAGCCTGGGCAGACGATGGGTTCGCTTTCGGCGCAGATGGTCGGCGTCGACCGTAAGCTCGACCTGTTCCGCGTCCTCAACGCGCTGTCGCCTGGTGCCGCGGTTTCGGCCGGCGACAAGGTCAAGATCGTCACGGACAAGTAAGAGCCCCTGGACGCCTGCCGCCGTTCACGCGGCAGTCGCCATGAACTCCGGATTCTGCTTCACCAACGCGACCTTCAGCTTTTCCATGGCGCGAGCCTCGATCTGGCGGACGCGTTCCTTGGAGATGCCGAGGGTTTCGCCGAGCGCTTCCAGCGTCGCGCCCTCGTCGTTAAGCCGGCGTTCCTCGATGATCCTCAACTCCCGTGCGTTGAGCGCGCGAAGCGCCTCCCTCAGCCAGAGCGAGCGGCGCGCGACATCGATCTTGTCGCCGACGATCTCGTCGGGCAGCGGATCGTCCGAGACCAGGAAATCCATGCGCTCGGTCGAACCCGCATCGTCGGCAACCGGCATGTTGAGTGAGGAGTCGGGAGCCGACAGCCGCGAATCCATCATCGCCACGTCGGCTTCGGAGACGCCGAGTGCTTCCGATACTTCGCGATAGAGCGTTGCGTTTGACAGTGGCTCGGCGCCATTCGCCAGCCGCGCGCGCAGGCGTCGCAGGTTGAAGAACAGCGCCTTCTGCGCCGAGCTGGTGCCGCCACGCACGATCGACCAGTTGCGCAGGATGTAGTCCTGCATCGAGGCCCGGATCCACCATGTCGCATAGGTCGAGAACCGCACCTCGCGCTCCGGCTCGAAGCGGGCGGCGGCCTCGAGCAGCCCGACATGACCCTCCTGGACCAGGTCGCCGAGCGGCAGGCCGTAATGGCGGAATTTGGAGGCCATGGAAATGACCAGCCGCATATGCGCGACGGTGATGCTGTGCAGCGCGTTCTGGTCGTTGTCCTCTTTCCAGAGCAATGCAAGCCGATGCTCTTCGTCACGTTCGAGGTAGGGAGCCTTCATTGCCGCGCGGACCATGATCCGTCCTGCCGTGTCTTCCATCATGAGGCGCTCCCTGGGTGGTGCGGATGACTTTGCAAACTTGGCTGGCGCCCGGGTTGAAATGGCGGCGCCGTGCCCTAGAACAGCCAGAACTGCCATGCGCGGGAAAGGTTCCGCGACCGTGGCTGCGGGATTGTGTTGCCCGACGGGCTCCGGGGATGATCCGCGACAGTTCTGGTGTCGGCTGGAAAGCGCCAGTTTGAGTATGCGATTTCAGAAACTGGTTGTTTTTGGAATTCTGTTCCTTATTTTTTCGGCTTGCATCTGTCAGTTTCCAGCGCTCACAATATGCCGGTCGGCCGGCCAAGGACGGGATCACAGAAAAATGAAATGGCTCAAGTCGCTCATCATCGCCGGAACGCTGCAGGCCTTGGCTGTCACCGCAGGCCATGCCGGCGCCAATCTCGACCAGATCAAGCAGGCCGGGGTCATCAAGGTCGGCACGGAAGGCACTTATGCGCCATTCACCTATCATGACACTTCGGGCGCACTGGTCGGCTTCGACGTCGAAATCGCCAAGGCGATCGCCGACAAGCTCGGCGTCAAGGTCGAATTCCTCGAAGGCAAGTGGGACGGGCTGATCGCCGGCCTCGACGCCAATCGCTATGACGCCGTCATCAACGAGGTCGGCATCACCGATGCCCGCAAGGCCAAGTACGACTTCTCCGATCCTTACATCGCCTCCAAGGCGGTGCTGATCGTGCGCGGCGACAACACAGACATCAAGACCTTTGCCGATCTCAAGGGCAAGAAGTCGGCGCAGTCGCTGACCTCGAATTTCGGCAAGCTGGCCGAAACGAACGGCGCCGAGCTGGTCGGCACCGATGGCTTCGACCAATCGATCCAGCTGCTTCTGACAGGCCGTGCCGACGCCACGATCAATGACAGCCTGTCGTTCCTCGACTTCAAGAAGCACAAGCCCGACGCCAATGTGAAGATCGCCGCGCAAGAGGAAAACGCCGACTATTCCGGCGTCATCGTGCGCAAGGGCGATCCGGAGCTGGTCGCGGCGATCAACAAGGCGCTGGCCGACATCAAGGCCGACGGCACCTATAAGAAAATCTCCGACACCTATTTCGGCCAGGACGTTTCGAAGTAATCTATGAGGCGGGGCGCTCCGCGGCCCACAGGACATATCGAGCGGCGAGTCGTCTTTGACGGTCCGCCGCTTTTGTCGTGATATGTCGCGCCTCGACGAAGCCTCGACTTATTTGGAGGGTCTTACGTGCCGCACTGGCTGCAACTGATGCTGGAGTCGCTGCCTTCGCTGTTGTGGGCGGCGCTGATCTTCACCGTGCCGCTGACGCTGTTGTCCTTCGTCCTTGGGCTGACCGTTGGGTTGGGTGCGGCGCTTGCCCGGCTGTTTGGTCCGAAACCGCTGGTCGCGCTGGTGCGCTTCTATGTCTGGATCTTCCGCGGCACGCCGCTGCTGGTGCAGCTGTTCCTTATCTTCTACGGCCTGCCGTCGGTCGGTATCCTGCTCGACGCCTTCACGGCGGCGTTGATCGGCTTCACGCTCAACATCGGCGCCTACACGTCGGAAATTATCCGCGCGGCCATAGGGTCGGTGCCGAAGGGCCAGTGGGAAGCGGCCTATTCGATCGGCATGACCTGGAGCCAGGCGATGCGGCGCACCATCCTGCCGCAAGCCGGCCGGGTCGCGGTGCCGCCGCTTTCCAACACCTTCATCTCATTGGTCAAGGATACGTCGCTGGCCGCCGCCATCACCGTGCCGGAGATGTTCCAGGCGGCGCAGCGCATCGTCGCCACCACCTATGAGCCGCTGATCCTCTATGTCGAGGCGGCGATCCTCTATCTGGCGCTGAGTTCGGTGCTGTCGGCCTTGCAGACGCGGCTGGAGACCCGGCTCAACCGCTATGGCGGCTTCCTGGAGGCACGCTCATGATCGGCCTCAGCAACATCGAAAAGCGCTTTGGCGACAATCTCGTGTTGAAGGGCGTGACGGTCACCATTGCCGAAGGCAGCGTCACTGCGCTGGTCGGCCCGTCGGGCGGGGGAAAGAGCACCCTGCTGCGCTGCATCAACCTCCTGGAGATCCCGACCTCGGGCACGGTGCGCATCGGCGACGAGACGCTCGAATTCCATCCTGGTGGCAGGGTTCCGGCCAGGGATATCCAGCGCCTGCGGCTGCAGACCGGCATGGTGTTCCAGAACTTCCAGCTGTTTCCGCATCGCACCGCGATCGAGAACGTCATGGAAGGGCTGGTGACGGTGCTGAAATGGGCGCCTGAGAGGGCACGCGAGCGGGCGCTGGCTCTGCTGGAGAAGGTGGGGATGGCGCACAAGGCCGACGCCTGGCCGGCGACGCTGTCGGGCGGCCAGCAGCAGCGCGTGGCGATCGCCCGCGCCTTGGCGCCGTCGCCGAAAGTGCTGCTCTGCGACGAGCCGACCTCGGCACTCGACCCGGAACTGGCGCAAGAGGTGGTCGACGTGCTTGGCAAGCTCGCCAGTGAAGGCACGACCATGGTGATGGCGACGCATGATCTGCGCCTCGCCTCCAAGATCGCCAAGGAAGTGGTGTTCCTCGATGCCGGCGTCGTCGTCGAGAAGGGACCGGCCGCGGTGCTGTTCAACAATCCGGAGCAGCAACGGACGAAGCGGTTCATTGCGACGCTGAAGCAGGAGGCTGAGAAGGAAGGCGGCGGCGGGTAGGCGCGGCCTAGGGTCTGTAGAATTCGGGCGATGGCCCCGAAGGCGCGCCGGTTCCGGTATATCTTGCCGGATGCGCGAGCAGGCCGTCAGCCATCCTTCGGCATATCGGGCCTTGCCGCCAGCAGCCGCTGAAATTTCACCGTCAGATCTCCCCCGAAATCGCGGCTCTTCATTTGCAGGTTCAGATATGATGGCTGACGAGCGCCACGCCAAGTCCGATGAGGATCGAACCGCATGTCTTGGGGATCACCCATCCGGCGCCAGTGAACCGGCCAACGGCGAGCGAGGCGATGCCGACCGCCGCAAGGTCGGCCATCGAGAAGATGAGATTGACGATGATGCCGAGGATGAGGAACTGCAACCCGACGGCCATGCCGGCTGACGGATCCACGAACTGCGGCAGGAAGGTCAGGAAGAACAGTGCCGTCTTGGGATTGAGGATCTCGACGACCATGCTGTCGCGAAATGTGTTCGGGGCCGGCCTGGCACCATCCTCACCCATCCGGTTCCAGCCCAGGAACATGGCAAGGCCCAGCGAAATGAGATATGCGGCGCCCGCCCATCGGATCACCAAGAAAGCGACCGGCGCGTGTTCCATCAGTGCGGCGAGCCCGACCGCCGCGGCCAGGATGTGCACGTAACAACCAAGATGGACACCCAGCGCCGCCATCAATCCCGCCTGACGGCCATGGGCCAGCGTCTGCGCTGTCATGTAGAGAATCGCCGGTCCTGGCATGCAGGCGAAGGCGAGCGTTGCGAGGGCGAACGGAATCCAGAGATCCAGCGATGGCATGACAGCTCCTCCCATGATCAAGCCGTGGGAGGAGTAGGCCGGGGGGCAGGCCGAAAACATACGGCGGATGCCGTATTTGGATGATGATCGGGTTTGGCTAATCTGCCGATGGTTAAGGGGACGTTGCCGGGTTGCCCATTGTCGCGGCTGCGATATCAGCCGGTGGGCAATCCCAGACGAACCGCGTAGGCGGTCAGTTCGGCGGTGTTGTGGAGACTGAGCTTGCCCATCAGATTTTCGCGATGTTTGCGAGCGGTCGGCAGGCTGATGCCCAGTCGTTCGGCGATGTCGCGCGTGATCATGCCTTGCGCCACCAGTTGAAGGATCTGCCGTTCGCGCCGCGTCAGCGGTACCGGGGACAGGATTTCCTGCGCGGCTATCGGCTCGCTTTCCCTGCCTATATCGCTGACCGCGAAGCGAACGGTTTTCGCCAGATAGGTGCCTCCGTTCTTGACCGCTTCGATGGCAGCGCCGAGTTCCTCTGGATCGCCATCCTTGGTCAGGTAGGCGTTGGCGCCGGCGCTGAGCGCGGCGCGTACTGTCCTCGGCTCGACATTGGCCGTCAGCACCACGATCCGCAGGCGTGGCGCCAAGGTCCTGATGGTGGCGATAAACTGCATCCCGGTCACACCTGGCATGCCGAGGTCGAGGATCAAAAGGTCGGCGCGCGTGCTTCGCAGCTGGCCAAGCAGCGCCTCGCCATCCGCAGCCTCGGCGACGACCGAGATATTGTCCATAGCCGAGATAAGCAGCTTCAGCCCCTCGCGCACGATGGCATGGTCGTCGGCGAGTATGGCGGTGAGCGAGCGGTTCATCGGGGCACCATCCAGGGCTGCAGCGGCGTATATGGATCGATCGCCAACTTATGCGAAACAGGTTGCCGGTAGATCAACGGTACCGGGGAAGACCGGCCGGAGAATTACTTGGGACAATTGGAGGGATTCGATGCAGGAAGACAAGATACGCCAGGCCCTGGTCGAACTCCTGTATCGCAATTCCTACGGCGTGGTCATCTCCAACATCGTGATCTCGATGGCGGCGGTCTATGTTCTGAGAACGGCCGTTTCCGCCAATTGGCTGATCGGCTGGCTGGCGGCGCTGTATCTGCTGACGGCTATCCGGGTGCTGGCGTCGCGCCGTTTTTTCAGCCGCTCAAGGGATCGCGGCTCGATCTTGCGCTGGGCATGGCTGGCCACGGCGTTTTCCTGTATGTCGGGCCTTCTGTGGGGGGTGCTTGGCTGGGTCGGCTTTATGCCCGAGGCGCCGATCGTGCTGTCCTTCACGGTCATCGTCCTGACTGGTCTCGTCTGCGGTACGGTGCCGTCGCTGTCGGCCTTTCCGCCGGCGCTGGTCGGTTCCATCCTGGCCACGGTGGTGCCGGTCGCCTTGCGCTGCTTGACCACCCAAAGCGATATTTCCGGCGCCTTCCTGTTCCTGCTCGCATCGCTGGTGGCGATCAATTTCTACTACTGCCGTATCACCTACCGCATGCTGCGCGAAACCGTCAGCCTGCGACTGGAGAACGAAACGCTGGTCGAGCACCTGCAAGAGGAACGCGACAGGCGCAGACCGCCGACCGTGCCAAGACGCGTTTTCTGGCGGCGGCGAGTCACGATCTGCGCCAACCGATCCATGCCCTGAGCCTGCTGGTCTCGACGCTTGCCATATTGGGGCAGCGCGGCGACGTACCCTCCGGCGAGGCGCGCGATCTGGCCAGCCGGGCGAAATCGGTTGTCAGCAACTTCAGTGGGCTGCTCAACGCTTTGCTCGATATCTCGCGGCTCGATGCGGGCATCGTCACGGTCGCGAGCGAGGCGGTGCCGCTGCGCGACCTCTTTGGTGATCTTCGCAATGAATTCGCCGCCGAGGCAAAACAACGCGGACTTACGTGGCGCGTGGTAGACAGCAGTCTCTACGTCGACAGCGACCCGATGATGTTGAAGCGCATCCTCAACAACCTGATCTCGAATGCCCTTCGCTACACCAAGCAAGGTGGTGTCCTGCTGGGCTGTCGCCGGCGCGGCGCATGTGTGGAGATACAGGTCCTCGACAGCGGCCCCGGCATCCCCGCCGATCAGCAGGGGATGGTCTTCGAGGAGTTCGTGCAGTTGCAGAACCCGGCGCGGGACCGCACGCAAGGCCTGGGACTCGGGCTCGCCATCGTTCGCCGCACCGCCGAGCTGTTGGGGCACCCCCTGAAATTGGCTTCGACGTCCGGGCGCGGTTCCCTGTTTTCCATCACCGTCGCGAAGGCCGGCGCGGTGCAAGCTCGCTTGGAGGTCGACACGACATCGCCGGCCAGCAGTGCCGCCGGCATCATGGTGGTCGAGGACGAGGGCGACGTTCTCGATGCCATGGTGCGCTTGCTCAGCCTGGAGGGACATCGTGTCTATCCCGGCCGCTCCGCCGCAGAGGCGCAGGAGGCCCATACGGCGGCGCTGGCTGCCGGCGATGCGCCGGTCGACCTGATCATCGCAGACTACCGTCTCGAGAATGACACCACCGGCACCGACGCGATCCGTGCGCTTCACGCCCATATCGGCCGGCTTGTCCCGACCATCATCATTACTGGCGATACGTCGCCGGCGCGCCTCAAGGAGATCAGCGCCAGCGGCAGCCGCATCCTGCACAAGCCGATCGCCGACGAGGAATTGCGCGAGACCATTGCCGCGGTCTGCTTTGGCGGCAAGGCGATAAGTGGCGACACACGTTAAAACGAAACGCGCGCTCGACGGCTCGGCGCGCCGGCAAGCCGCGATGCAGCACGCTGGTGCGCAGGGCCTACCAACATCGAAGCTGCCGCCCGAAAGCAAAAGAGGCCCCGGTCAAACCGGAGCCTCCAATCGTTTCTGGCAGGATTTCTCGAAAGGTGAGAAAGATCAGGCAGCTTCTTCCTGCTCGGCCTCTTCATTGTCGGCCTTGGCGCCACGCTTAGGGCCCTTGTTGAGGTTGACCTCGATCAAGCGCACGGCTTCGGTTTCCGACATGCGGTTGACGGCCGCGATCTCGCGGGCCATGCGGTCGAGCGCCGCCTCGTAGAGCTGACGCTCGGAATAGGACTGCTCCGGCTGGTTGTCGGCGCGGTAGAGGTCACGCACGACTTCCGAGATCGAGATCAGGTCGCCCGAATTGATCTTCGCATCATATTCCTGGGCGCGGCGCGACCACATGGTGCGCTTGACGCGGGCGCGGCCCTGCACGACCTTCAGCGCGCGTTCGACATAATCCTCTTCCGACAGCTTGCGCATGCCGATGGAGGTCGCCTTGGCGACCGGCACCTTCAGGCGCATCTTGTCCTTCGAGAAGTCGATGACGAACAGTTCCAGCTTGTGTCCAGCAACTTCCTGCTCGTCGATCGAGACGATCTGGCCGACGCCATGCGCCGGGTAGACGATGTACTCGCCGGTCTTGAAACCGTGACGCGCAGCGGTGGACTTCTTCTGCGGGGTGATCGTTGCCATTGCGCACTGAACTCCTTGTTGTGGTACCGGCGTCCTGCCGGCCCGAACTCGCGCGATCGGAGAAACCGACCGTTAGCCGCACAACAGATGAACCCATCGGAAAAGCCGGACCGGCAAACCGCAACATCGCGACCGCCTGGCCCAGATCGCTCTGGTCCGAATGGGATTTTCACCTTTCAGTGATTTGGGGCGTCTGCGCCATAAATCGACGTTGTGTCACCGGCATGTTTCGCTGATGTAACACAAAAAGTCGGAAGAATCAAGGTTTTGCTGCATACGCGAAGGCCACAACCCGGCGCCGGCTGTCAAGCCGGTTAATGTGACGTGCCTCTTACCCTGCGTAATACCGGCCTCTGCGGCCGTATTGTCAATCGCCTTCGCCGGGCTCGGCGGAGAAGTATTTCTCGAACTTGCCGGCCTCGCCGTCGAAGGATTTCGCGTCTGCCGGCGGTTCCTTCTTGGCGGTGATGTTGGGCCATTTCTCGGCATATTCGGTATTGACCTGCAGCCATTTGTCGAGGCCGGGCTCGGTGTCGGGCTTGATCGCGTCGGCCGGGCATTCCGGCTCGCAAACACCGCAGTCGATGCACTCGTCGGGATGGATGACGAGCATGTTCTCGCCTTCGTAGAAACAATCGACCGGACAGACCTCGATGCAGTCCATGTATTTGCATTTGATGCAATTGTCGGTCACGACATAGGTCATCGGTCGGCTCCGGGACGTCCCATTTTGTTGGGCTTTTTCCGTCAGGTAACGCCTTTGGCCGCTGCTTGCAAGGGCAGCCATTCCTGTCGGCATCAGCGTTTCGAAATGGAATTCCAGGCAGCCGGCGCCCCAGAGGCCGGCGACCTCATGCAGGGCTTCCTGTTTGCCGGGTTCAGTTTTGCTTCAAACACGTCGTTATCCTGGCAAGCGCCGCCTGTTTTTGGACGCCAGGCATCAATCTTCGCCGAGCAATCGGTCGGTCTGGCGACGTTCCTTCTTGGTCGGGCGGCCGCTGCCGGCCTCGCGCAGCCCCGGAATTGCATCGGGAGGGGCTTCGCCCTTCGGTGCGGGCGGTGGCGACATATCCTCGTAGAGCGTACGGGCTTCCTCGGCCGGGCCGCGTCGCGCACCCGCGCCGAGGACCTTCCAGATGAAGATGCGCCGCTCGAGCGTGATGGTCAGGACGTCGCCTGGCTTGACCTGATCGGAAGCCTGCGCTGCTTTGTCGCGATTGATGCGGACCCGGCCGGCGACGACCAACTTCGCCGCCAGCGAGCGCGATTTCACGACGCGGGAGAAGAACAGCCATTTGTCGATGCGCTGGCGGCCTTCGGCAACCATCGAAGCGAGCCGGGTTCTACTTCTTCAATTGGTCGCGCAGAGCGGCGAGCTTGGCGAAGGGCGAATCCGGATCGAAACGCACCGGGCGCTCCTCGCGCGGCTTTGGCTGGAAGGCGGGCTTGCCGCCTTGCGGACCACCCTTGCCATCCGGCCTGCCACCCTTCCAGTCGGGACGGCCTTCGCGGCGGTCGGGACGCTCGCCCTGCGGGCGCTCGCCCTGCGGCCTGTCACGTCGCTGTTCGCCTTCGGCCTGCGGCTTGGGTTTGAACTTCGAGCGGTCGAAGCGCGGCTTGCCGGCTCCATCGCGCCGTCCTTCATGGGCCGGACGCTCTCCGGGTGCAGCGGCGGCCGGTGCGCCGGCGTCCGCAGGCGCATCGCTTCGGCCGCGCGCTTGTCCGTTGCGTTGGCGATTGTTCCTGCGGTTGTCGTCGCGGTTGCGCGGGCGCTGTTCGAAACGACCCTGACGCCACAACAGGATGGGTTTTGGCGCTTCGGCTTCCGGAGCGGGTTCCCCGGTGGCTGCTTCAGTCACCGTCACGGTTTCGTCCGGCGCGGCGTCCGTTGCCGGCGCGGCATTTGACACCAGCTCGGCCGGTGCAACTTCTTCTGCCGCTGCGGCTTCAGTCTCGGCAGCTTCAGCCTCTGCCTGCGGTTCAACCGGCGCCGGTTCAGCAGCAGCCTCGGCAACAGGCGCTTCGTCTTGCACGGTTTCGACCGGAGCGTCCGCCTGTTCTTCCACGGCAGGCGCAGCAGGTTCCGCCGCGGCGTCGGAGGTCATTTCGGTCGCCGTTTCCGAAACGGCCACTGCGTCCGATGCCGGCTCCGACCCTTCGACTGCTGCCTCTGCTGCGGCGTCCGCCGCCTTGGTCTGCTCGGCTCGTGCAGCCTCTTCCGCCGCAAGCTTCGCCATCGCTGCTTCGCGCGCGGCATTGTCCTGTGCTTCGAGCCGCGCCTTGACCTCGACGGCCGGCTTCGGCTCGGCACGGTAGCCGAGACCTTTGAGGATCTCTTCCATGTCGTCCGCGGTGGCGCCGAGGATCGACATCATCGGCGGCGTCACCATGAAGGACTGGCCGTCATAGGCGCCGTCCGGGCGCTGGCCGAGACCGGGCTTCCAGTTGGTCGCCGGGCGGATCAGATCCGCCAGCCGTTCCAGGATGTCGATGCGCACGGCGCGACGGCCGAGATTGCGGTAGCCGGCAAGCTTGTAGAAGGTCTTGTCGAAGGCCGGGTCGATGACCACCGAGGTGCGACCCGAGGCGAGCGCATGGACCACGTCGCCAAAACCTGGCTTGTCCTTGCCGTCGTTCTTCAGCGCCCACAGCAGCGTCACCAGCCCGGCAGGCGCCGGCTTGATCAGCGCCGGCACGAAGACATGGTAGGCGCCGAAGCGCACGCCAAGCCGGCGAAGGGCTGCGCGGCCTTCCTGGTCGAGCGACTTCATCTCCTCAGCGATGTCGCGGCGGTTGATGAGGCCGAAATTCTCGACCAGCTGGAAGGCGATGCCACGGCCGATGCCGGAAATCTGGTCGGCGTTTTTCAAGTCGACCAGCGGCTTCAGCAGCGACTCGATCTGGAAATTGACGAAACGCTCGGCACGCGCGGCGACCTTGTCGCGCGCCGGGCCGGTCAGCTGTTCGTCGGCCAGCAGCACCAGCCGCGGCTTCAGCGCGTCTTCGCCTGATACAAGCGTGCCGATCGGCGCACCGATCCAGCGCAGCGTGCCATCCGACCCGAGCGCGATATCGCCATTGGCCGAGGCGCCGAAGCGTTCGGCGCGCGCCTCGAACTCGGCGGCCAGCGCCTTCTGGGCAGCGGTGCGCACCGCCTTGGCGTCTTCGCCGCCGGCGGTCTGGTCGGCGGTGAAGCGGAACCCTTGCAGCTCGCCGACATGGTGGCCTTCGACAAGGACGGTTCCGGTAGAACTAATTTCGGCTTCAGGCATGGTATTTTCTCTAAGGCGCCGCATGAGGACGGAAGTCCTGCGGTCTACGAAGCGTTTCGTCAACCGCTCATGCAGCGCATCCGACAATCTGTCTTCGATTTCGCGCGTCTTTTCCTGCCAGTGTGCCTGATCGGCCAGCCAGCCGGGCCGGTTCGACACGAATGTCCAGGTGCGGATCTGGGCAATGCGATGCGAGAGCGTATCAATGTCGCCCTCTGTTGTGTCGGCGCGGCGCACCTGCTCGGCCATGTAATTCTCGTCGACATGGCCGTGGCGTGCGAGGTCCGTGTAGATCGAGGCAATGAGGTCGGCATGCTGGGCCGGCGCGATCCTGCGGTAGTCGGGCAGCGCGCAGGCTTCCCACAGCAGCGCCACGCGCTTGGCATTGGTGGTGAGTGCGCGGATGTCCTCGTCGCGCGACAGATGCTCGAGCGCCTGTGCATCGACGGCAGGCAATGCCCGTGTCAGTCCCTCGACCGGGGCGTTGGTTTCGATCGAGCGCTTCAGCGCGTCGAGGCTGGCAAAGTCGAAATGTGCGGTGCGCCATTGCAGCACCTTCACCGGGTCGAAGTCGTGGCCTTCGATCTTCTTGATCAGATCCTCGTCCAGCGGGTCGACCTGGCCGGTGACACCGAACGTGCCGTCGCGCAGATGCCGGCCGGCGCGGCCGGCGATCTGGCCAAGCTCGGCCGCCGTCAGATTGCGGTACTGGAAGCCGTCGAACTTGCGATTCTGGGCGAAGGCGACGTGGTCGAGATCGAGGTTGAGACCCATGCCGATGGCATCGGTGGCGATGAGGTAGTCGACATCGCCGGACTGGAACAGCGCCACCTGGGCGTTGCGGGTGCGCGGCGAGAGCGCGCCGAGCACGACGGCGGCACCGCCCTGCTGGCGGCGGATCAACTCGGCGATGGCGTAGACCTCGTCGGCGGAAAAGGCGACGATCGCCGTGCGCCGCGGCAGGCGGGTCAGCTTCTTGGAGCCGGCATAGGCAAGATGCGACAGCCTCGGCCGCGTCACCACCGAGACACCCCTCAGCAGGCGCTGCAGGATACTTTGCATGGTGGCGGCGCCCAGCAGCAGCGTTTCCTGGCGGCCGCGCAGGTGCAGGATGCGATCGGTGAAGATGTGGCCGCGCTCGAGGTCGCCGGCGAGCTGCACCTCGTCGATGGCGACGAAGGCGGCGTCGGTCTCGCGCGGCATGGCCTCGACGGTGCAGACCGAATATTTGGCGCCCGGTGGCTGGATCTTTTCCTCGCCGGTAATCAGCGCAACCTTGTGGGCGCCGACCTTTTCGCAGACGCGGGCGTAGACCTCGCGCGCCAGAAGCCTGAGCGGCAGGCCGATGATTCCACTCTCATGCGCCACCATGCGCTCGATGGCGAGATGGGTCTTGCCGGTGTTGGTCGGCCCGAGCACGGCGGTCACGTCGCGGCCCGACAGGATCAGCGGCTCAGTGTGTTTGGGCTGGATGTTCATCAACCTAGAATAAGGCTTCCGGGACCTGGAGATAAGGCTTCTGGCCTCTGGTTGTCGGGAGCGTGCCTCAAATGGGCGCGTATGACAGGCGACACATAGGGATTTCGGGCGCGAAGCGAAAGCGGAATGTTCCGTCGGCAGCCAGAAGGTGGTTCTGTCAAGCTCTCAATCAGATGCGGATTAACGGATAGAACGAGTCTGGAACGAATCGGCGACGAATCAGTGACTCCTGCAGATTCAGCTTTTGTTCACGGCTATATGTGGATTTCGCGGCCGCGACACGCACCACATGCTGAATCGCTGAACTGGCCCGTTTCGTGCTAAGAGGGCATTGCCATTAACCTTTGTCGATAAACGATCACAGTGGCTTGGCATGCCTCGACCAAGGTTATGAAATTGTTGATCTTTCTTAATCCGCGTTAAGCAATTGGCAGGCGATTCCGGCTGTCGTCGTTAACGTTCAGCTCAAAGCCGGAACGAATCGGCGACGAATCAGCGATAGCGGAATTTTCCCGTTTTGTTCACCCCAATATCTTGTGTTGTGAACAGCTTATCCACCGAGAATCCACAGGCTTGGAAGCAGGTTTCGCACAGGCCGGCCGGGCCGCTGTTAACCTCTGCGTGCCGGATTGGGTCAGCAGCCGTGCTGTCACTTCGAAGGACCATGGCGCCAACGAAAAACGGGCCGGCGCGCCGGCCCGCCGATCTCTGCGCCTACATCGCCGTCGTCAGGCGAAATACTGGCCGCCATTGGCCGTGATGGTCGAGCCGGTGATGAAGCCGGCATCTTCGGATGCGAGGAAGACGACGCAGCGCGCGATTTCCTCGGGCTCACCGAGGCGGCCGACAGGAATCTGGGGAATGATGCGCTCGTTGAGCACCTTCTCGTCGATCGCCTTGACCATCTCGGTGGCGATATAGCCGGGACAGATGACGTTGACCGTGATGCCGGCGCGCGCCCCCTCTTGGGCGAGAGCCTTGCTGAAACCGATATCGCCGGCCTTGGCGGCGGAATAGTTGACCTGGCCGGCCTGGCCCTTCTGGCCGTTGATCGAGGAGATGGTGATGATGCGGCCGAACTTGCGGTCGCGCATCCCGCTCCACAGCGGATGCGTCATGTTGAAGACGCCGGACAGGTTGGTGTCGATGACCTCTTTCCACTGCTCGCGCGTGATCTTGTGGAACATGGCGTCGCGGGTGATGCCGGCATTGTTGACCAGCACCGAGACCGGGCCGAGATCGGCCTCGACCTGCTTGATGCCGGCGGCGCAGGCATCATAGTCGGCGACCGACCATTTGTAGACCGGAATGCCGGTCTCAGCCTTGAATTTCGCCGCTGCGGCGTCATTGCCGGCATAGTTCGCCGCAACCGAATAGCCGACGGTCTTCAATGCGATCGAGATCGCCGCGCCGATGCCGCGCGATCCGCCTGTGACGATTGCTACCTTGGTCATGCATTTCCCCTTTTTTGATATCGCCCTGTTGTCGGGCTTGGCAGGCACTGGATACAGAACGGGCGGCTAAAGCGCGTCGCGCTGAGGTAGATTCAGGCGATGCGCTTCAGATGTTTGGTTTTATGCATGTCGGTGTTCCCAAAACCGCTGCGCGCTTTTGGGCGACATGCATGCACGCCGCCCTTTTAGTGACTTTCTTCAGAGTGCTTCGACACACATGGCGACGCCCATGCCGCCGCCGATGCACAGGGTAGCGAGACCCTTCTTGGCGCCGCGCCGGCGCATTTCGAAGACCAGCGTGTTGAAGACGCGAGCGCCGGACGCACCGATCGGATGGCCGATGGCGATGGCGCCGCCATTGACGTTGACGATCGAGGGATCCCAGCCCATGTCCTTGTTGACGGCGCAGGCCTGCGCCGCAAAGGCTTCGTTGGCCTCGACCAGGTCGAGATCGCCGACCGACCAGCCGGCCTTCTCCAAGGCCTTGCGCGAGGCGGGAATGGGTCCGGTGCCCATGATCTGCGGATCGACGCCGGCGGTTGCCCAGGACACGATGCGCGCCAGCGGGGTGATGCCGCGCCTCACCGCTTCCGCTTCGCTCATCAGCAGCGCGCCGGCGGCGCCGTCATTGATGCCGGAGGCGTTGGCGGCGGTTACCGTGCCGTCCTTGTCGAAAGCCGGTTTCAGCTTGGTCATGGCGTCGATCGTGGCGCCGTGGCGGATGTATTCGTCCTGGTCGACGATGGTGTCGCCCTTCTTGCCCTTGATGGTGACGGCGACGATCTCGTCCTTGAACTTGCCGGCCTTCTGCGCGGCCTCGGCCTTGTTTTGCGAGGCGAGCGCGAACTGGTCCTGGTCTTCGCGGGTGATCTGGAACTGACGCGCGACGTTTTCGGCTGTGTTGCCCATGTGGTAACCGTTGAAGGCGTCCCACAGCCCGTCCTTGATCATGGTGTCGATCAGCTTGAAGTCGCCCATCTTGACGCCGGCGCGCAGGTGCTGGGCATGCGTCGAAAGCGACATCGATTCCTGGCCTCCGGCGACGATCACCTTGGCATCGCCGATGGCGATCTGCTGCATGCCGAGCGCGATGGCGCGCAGGCCCGAGCCGCAAACCTGATTGAGGCCCCAGGCGGTGGTTTCCTTGGGCAGGCCGGCATTGATCGATGCCTGGCGGGCCGGGTTCTGGCCTTGCGCGGCGGTCAGCACCTGGCCGAGGATGACCTCGTCGACCTCGCCTGGTTCGACGCCGGCACGCGACAGCAATTCCGTGATGACGACGGCGCCGAGCTCATGCGCCGGGGTGGCGGCGAAAGCGCCGTTGAAGGAGCCGACCGGCGTGCGCGCCGCACTGGCAATGACGATGGAAGCGGACATTTTCTTCTCCAGACTTCAAGGGTGTTGCTCTGTCGTTGGGGACTTTTCTTGCCCTTTCCCAACCCCAAGTCAAACCGGAAATGGGCATGGCGCCCATGCGCCGCAAGCAGGCCATGCCTTGCCATGGCGGCCATTCGTCCATTGCTGCGCAGCATATTTTGCCTGCCATGCAGCATTTAGTGATCCCGCACTGCACAAACTGCTTGGAATTGTGAGGCTTTTGCGCATATCCTCAAAAAAGGCACAATCGTTATCGGCGGCTTACTCAGAGGCGCGCCGGTGTCCCCGGGAGGATGTAGATGGCCGCTAAAGACGATCCGATCATCATCAAGAAATACGCCAATCGCCGCCTCTACAACACCGGCACCAGCACCTATGTGACGCTCGAGGACCTCGCCGAGATGGTCAAGAAGGGCGAGGAGTTCACCGTCCAGGACGCCAAGACCGGCGACGACATCACGCATCCGGTGTTGACCCAGATCATCTTCGAACTGGAGAACAAGGACGGGCAGAACATGCTGCCGATCCCGTTCCTGCGCCAGCTCATCGCTTATTACGGTGACCAGATGCAGATGATCGTCCCGAGCTTCCTCGAACAGTCGATGCTTGCCTTTTCCAAGGAGCAGGAGCGTTTTCGCGAGCAGATGAAGGGGGCGCTCGGCAAGTCGCCGCTCGACATGATGAAGATCACCACGCCGATCAAGGCGCTGGAGGAACAGACGCGCCGCAACATGGAAATGTTCCAGAATGCGATGCGGCTGTTCACGCCGTTCCCGCCCGCTGGCTCCGCGCCAGCCGCTGCGACGTCGCCCGAGCCGGCCAGGAAGGAAACGCCTGACAAGCCCGACGATCTTCAGGAACTGAAGGACCAGATCGCGGCCATGCAGCGCAAGCTCGACACGATGTCCTGAGCGCCTGGCGTTCTTGCGGCCTTACACCAGCACGCCCTCATAGCGGCCGCGCGGCCGGATGACACTTCCGCTTGTTATCTGTTCGACCGTGTGCGCGGCCCAGCCGACGCTGCGTGCGAGCGCGAACAGGCGGAACGGTGCATCGCGCGGCAAGCCTAGGCTGCGCGTCAGCGCGGCCAGCCCAAAGTCGATGTTGGGAAGCGCGCCGGTCGCCGCAAAGGCAGCGTCGCGCAGCGACGATAGTGTGCCGTCAACCTCGATCACCGACAGCAGCGCCGCCCCGCGGGGATCGCCGTCAGGATAGAGTTGATGACCGAACCCCGGCAGCGGCCGGTCATGGCTGAGCCAGCGCCGGATCGTCGCATCGGCGCCATGCCGCGCCGCATCCTCGGCCAGTTGCATCACCGCCTCGCCGGCGCCGCCATGGCGCGGGCCTGACAGCGTCGCGAGCCCTGCCAGCAGGCAAGCGGCCAGCGGCGCGCCGGTCGAGGCTGCGACGCGCGCGGCGAAGGTCGACGCATTCAGTTCATGATCGGCAAGCAGGACAAGCGCACGGCGGATCGCATCGGCGCGGCCGGCATCCACCGACCAGTCCTGCGCAAGCCGCTGATGGACGGGATTTGACCCCGCCGGTGCGCCCAGCGCGGCGGCCAGCACGCCGACCGCGTGCGCGGCATCGGCATGCAGCGAGGCGGCGCTGCGCCCGAGCGACGGGCGCCCCTGACCGGCAAGCACGGCAAGTTGCGCAAAGGCCGAGGCTCGGCCAGCTTGATGGGGTGCGTCCGGCGACGCTGCTTCGAAAGCCACTGGTTTCGGCAGAGCCCAGAGAACGGCGGCGGCTTCTTCCAGTGTGGCGTGCCCGGAGAGCACTGCGGCGTCCTGCCCGCGATAGATGAGCCGACCGTGCGAGACGGTCGAAATCGCCGTTACGATCGAGGGCTCGCCCCAGGCGATGGCGCTTTCGGCGATGACTGACGGGCTGCGGCCGCGCGCCCGGCGGGTCGCCAGTGCGGCGATATCGTCGGCGCGGTACTGGCTGCGGCGCGGATCGGCGCGGTCGGGCCGCATGCCGATGCGCCCACGGCTGACATAGGCGTACAGCGTCTGCGCCCGCACCTTGAGTCTCTCCAGCGCCTCTTCCCGGGACAACCACTCGGACATATCGAGCCCTGATATTGATTCTATTGATCAAGATTGATGGAAACGTTGCCCATCTCTATCTCCGATCCGGAAATGCTTCAAGGAGACAGGCTATGGCGAATGGGCTCGATGATGTGGTGGCGGCGGAAACCGTGCTTTCCGATGTGGATGGTCTTGGCGGCCGTCTGACGATCCGAGGTCATTCGCTGCCGGAACTGGCCGGCCGTTGGAACTATGCCCAGGTGGTTAGGCTGCTGCTCGACGGCTTCTTCAACGACCTTCCCGATGATGCGCAACTGTCGCGGGCGCTGGGACAGGCGAGTGCGGACGTGTTCGAACGGCTCTTGCCCTCGCTGCCTTTGCTGGCGCCGCTCGATGTCTACAGCGCCATGCGCGCCGGCATGGCGCAGCTGCCGGATGGCGAGACCTTGACCGACGCCTTGCTGCTGATCGCGGCGCCCGCCGTGCTGACGCCGGCGCTGCTGCGCCTGCGGCGCGGCGAGCAGCCGATCGCGCCGGACAGCCGCGCCGATCATGCCGCCGACATGCTGAGGATGCTGAGCGGCCGCGTCGCCTCGCAGGCGCTCACAAAAGCGCTCGACACCTATCTGGTGACCGTCTGCGACCATGGCCTCAACGCATCGACCTTTGCGACGCGCGTGGTCGCCTCCACGCAGGCCGGCCTGACATCGTCCCTGCTGGCCGGGCTTGGCGCGCTCAAAGGGCCGCTGCATGGTGGCGCGCCTGGCCCCGTCATCGAGATGCTGGATGCGATCCAGGCGCATGGCGATGCCGCCGGCTGGCTGCGCAACGAGATCGCGCAGGGCAGGCGCATCATGGGGTTCGGCCATCGCATCTACCGTGTGCGCGATCCGCGCGCCGATGTGCTGAAGGCCGTGGTGCGGCAACTCGGCGGCGAGGGCGAAACCGGTCGCCGGCTGGCCTTTGCGGAGACCGTCGAGCAAACGGCGCTCGAGGTGCTTAGGATCGCAAAGCCGCAGCGTTCGCTGCAGACCAATGTCGAGTTCTACACCGCGCTGGTGCTGCAAGCGGCGGGCTTTCCGCCGCAAGCTTTTAGCAATGTCTTTGCCGCCGGGCGCGTGGCCGGCTGGATCGCGCATGCGCGTGAACAGCAGACGACTGGACGGCTGATCCGACCGCAGTCGCGCTATATCGGGCCGGTGCCGGACCTGGTCGCCTGAGGTTCTTTCGGCGCCTGGCGAGCGACACCGATCCGATCAGGATCCTCCTGGTGAGCGGCCGTGTGGCCGCTCATGACGAAAATTTCATCTCGTCGAAAAATTCTGGCCGCTGTTATTGCGTCGCATTGAGCATATATGCTGCACTGCAACATAAGATCGCTCTTGCCGCAATCAGAGGATTTCGACCTTGGCCGCCAGAAAAACCGCAGTCATCACCGGCTCTACATCGGGCATTGGCCTGGCCATCGCCCAGGCGCTGGCGGCCGAAGGCCATAATGTCGTCGTCAACTCCTTCTCCGACACGGCTGCCGACCACGCCATCGCTGACGCGATCGCCAGACAGCACAAGGTGAAGACGGCCTATATCAAGGCCGACATGTCGAAGCCGGCCGAATGCCGGGCGCTGATCGCCAAGGCGGCCGAGACATTCGGTTCGGTCGATATTCTCGTCAACAATGCAGGCATCCAGCATGTCGCGCCGGTGGAAGAGTTCCCGATCGAGAAATGGGACGCCATCATTGCCATCAACCTGTCGTCGGCGTTCCACACCATCGCGGCCGCCATCCCGCTGATGAAAAAGGCCGGCGGCGGCCGGATCGTCAACATCGCCTCGGCGCATGGCCTGGTCGCGTCGCCGTTCAAATCGGCCTATGTCTCGGCCAAGCACGGCATCATGGGATTGACCAAAACCGTTGCGCTCGAACTGGCGCGCGAAAAAATCACCTGCAACGCCATCTGCCCCGGCTATGTGCTGACGCCGCTGGTCGAGGCGCAGATCCCCGACCAGATGAAAGCCCATCAGATGGACCGCGAGACCGTCATCCGTGAGGTCATGCTGGACAAGCAGCCGACCAAGGAATTCGTCACGGTGGAGCAGATCGCGGCAGCGGCGGTGTTCCTGTGCTCGGACGCGGCGGCGCAGGTCAACGGCACGCATCTCTCGGTCGACGGCGGCTGGACCGCCGCGTGAGGCGCAAAACTCTCTCATCCACCCAAAGGGACAGATCAAGGACGACGCCATGACCAAGAACGGCAAGGCGGAGGAGACGAAGAAGATCAACGTAGCGCTTCAGGGCGGCGGCTCGCACGGGGCCTTTTCCTGGGGTGTGCTCGACCGGCTGCTGGAGGACGGACGGCTGGAGATATCAGCAGTGTCCGGCACCAGCGCCGGAGCCATGAACGCGGTGGCGCTGGCCGACGGATATGTGCGCGGCGGAGTCGAAGGCGCGCGGCAAAAACTTGACGATTTCTGGCGCGCGGTGGCGGCCAAGGGGCGGTTCAGCCCGGTGCAGCGCATGCCGTGGGACGTCGCCTGGGGCAACTGGTCGATCGAGAACACGCCCGGCTATCTCTTCTTCGATACCATGTCGCGGGTGTTCTCGCCCTATGTCGCCAACCCACTCGGCCTCAATCCGCTGCGCGACGTGGTGCAGCAGGAGATCGATTTCGAGAACGTCCGCGCCTGCAAGTCGATGGAACTGTTCATCTCGGCGACCAATGTCGAGACCGGACAGTTGCGCGTCTTTTCCGACGGGGAGATCGACCTCGATACGGTGATGGCCTCGGCCTGCCTGCCGCAATTGTTCCGCGCCGTCGAGATCAAGGGCGTGCCCTATTGGGATGGCGGCTATGGCGGCAATCCGGCGCTTTATCCGTTCTTCAAGACGGCTGCGACCGAGGACGTGCTTCTGGTGCAGATCAATCCGGTGGTGCGCGAGGGAACACCAAGAAGCGCCAACGAGATCCAGAACCGCATCGACGAGATCACCTTCAACGCCGGGCTGCTGCGCGAATTCCGCTCGATTGCCTTCGTCAAGGAGCTGATCGCCGCCGGCCGTCTGCCACATGGCGAGTACCGCGACATCCGCATGCACCGCATCGATGCCGACGAGGCGTTCAAGGACCTGTCGGCGTCCTCGAAGGTCAACGCCGAATGGGCGTTTCTGACCTACCTCAGAGATCTCGGCCGCACCGCCGCCAGCGACTGGCTGGAAGAGAATTACGACGCCGTCGGCAAGCGACCGACGCTCGATCTCTCCGGCGAACTGGATGACGGCTACAAGCCGGTGCGCGGTCCGGCACCCGGCCGGCGGGTCAAGGAATTTCTTGCGGCGCGCAAGAACCCGGAGGCGGAGCGCCGGCGCGCCTGAGCGACCAATCGATGTGCATCGATTGGTCCGCAATCATGCTTTCAAGGTCAGGTCGATCACCCTGATCAGGGCAGCGGCAGGCAGCCGCTGCCCCTCCGGATCTCTGATCCGCGCCTTCATGCCTTCCAGCCCGTCGAGCAGCATGTCGGCAAGCAGTTGCGCCGACAGGCCCCTGGCCGCCAGATCGACGCCGTTCCTGGCTGCCTCGCCCTCTATCGCGGCGCCGATGTGTTGGCCAAGCCCGCCGCGCCAGCAGCCCACCAGATCGCCAAGGCTCGATTTCATGTCCAGCAATTCGGCGCCGTGCGGCGAGGCAACGACCGCGCTCATCATCGAGATAAAGGCCTCATCGATGGCTCGCATCATGCGCTCGGTGAAAGGGCCGTCGCCGGATAGGGCAAACCTTGCCGCCTCGACCGAGCGCGACAGGATCATCATGGCGATGGCGCGGAAAATGTCGGTCTTGTTCTTGAACAGGAGATAGAGCGCCGGGCGCGACATGTCGGCGGCACGGGCGATGTCGTCCATGGTGGTGCGCGAGAAGCCATAGGCCAAAAACACCTTCATCGCGCCATCCAGAATACGGGCGCGTTTGGGATCGGCGGTGGCGATGTCTTCGATCTGGTTCATCGAGCAATTCTATCCTGCAAAATCCTAATTGACAAAATGACGAAATTTGTCAATCTGTATCGGAGCGAAACGGCCGGGAGGCCGCTTCGCCCTTGGCAGTGGACGACAACAAAGGGTATCCCCATGCGCCTCACCGTCGACGGTCAGTCATTCGATATCGACGCCGATCCGGACATGCCGCTGCTGTGGGCACTGCGCGATCTCATTGGCAAGACAGGGCCAAAATTCGGCTGCGGCATCGCCGCGTGCGGCGCCTGCACCGTGCATGTCGACGGTCAGCCGGCGCGTTCCTGCTCACTCCCAGTTGGGCAGGTCAGCGGCGCTGTCACGACTATTGAAGGCATCGGCACGGCAGGCGGACTGCATCCGGTGCAGCAGGCATGGCTGGAGGAACAGGTCGCGCAATGCGGCTACTGCCAGGCCGGCCAGATCATGAGCGCGGTGGCGCTGCTCGATGAAGTCGCCGACCCAAGCGATGCCGACATCGACAACGCCATGGGCGGCAATCTCTGCCGCTGCGGCACCTATCCCAAAATCCGCTCGGCCATCAAAAAGGCCGCAGCGCTCAAGACGGCGGGGCTCTGACCATGGCCAGGGTCGGAAAGATCGCCCGCCGCACGTTTCTGATTGGCGCTGCCGCTGTCGCTGGCGGCGTTGCCGTCGGCTATTACTACTATCGCAAGCCGTTCCCGAACCCGCTCGAGGCCGAGCTTGGCAAGGGCGAGGCGACGTTCAACCCTTATGTGAAAATCGGCGCCGACAACACCATCACCATCGTCGCGCCGCGCGCCGAGATGGGGCAAGGCATCTCGACGACGCTTGCGGCCATGGTCGCAGAGGAACTCGACGTCGGGCTCGACCGGGTCATGGTCGAGCATGGACCGGCATCCCATGCCTATTACAACGCCGCGATCCTCGAGGAGGGCGGTCCGTTCGCCTTCTTCGATGAAAGCCTGACCGCGCAGGCGGTGCGTTCCGGTCTCGGTGTGGTCGGCAAATTCCTTGCCCTGCAGGGCACCGGCGGTTCGGCTTCGACACGCGACGGTTTTGACAAGATGCGGCAAGCGGGTGCCGCTGCCCGGCAGATGCTGGTCGCAGCGGCAGCGCAAAAACTGGGTGTCGCGGCGGCCGATCTGGAAACGGCCGACGGTTCGATCCTGCACAAGGCGTCGGGCAAATCGCTGACCTACGGCGCGGTCGCCGCGGCTGCCGCCGCGATGGCGCGGCCGGCCGAAGTCAGGCTCAAGGACCGGGCCGACTGGAAGCTGCTGGGAAAGCCGCAGAAGCGCATCGACATGCTGGCAAAGCTCACCGGGGCGCCGATCTTCGGCATCGATGTCCGGCTGCCGGAGATGGTCTACGGCACGGTCAAGATGAGCCCGCGCTTCTGGTCGAAGCCGGTCAAGGCGGACCTCTCCAAAGCCGAGAAAATGCCTGGGGTGATCAAGATCGTGCCGCTCGAGACGAATTACGGCCATGGCTTCGGTATCATCGCGAATAATACATGGGCAGCATTCAAGGCGGCCGAGGCGATCGACGCCCAGTGGTCCGATCCTGAATATCCGCTCAGCAGCGCCGCCATTTCAGATGTGCTGAAGCAGGCGCTTGCCACCAAGGGGTCGGTGATGCGCGACAATGGCGATGTCGAAACCGCCTTTGCCGACGCGCCGCGCGAAAGCATCATCGAGGCAGACTATGCCGTGCCCTATCTGGCGCATGCGACGATGGAGCCGATGAACGCCACGGCACAGTTCAGGGACGGTGCGCTCGACATCTGGTGCGGCAACCAGGCGCCGACCCTGGTGCGGCAGCTTTGCGCCAACGCGGTCGGCATCGAGCAGGACAAGATCAATGTGCACACCACCTTCATGGGCGGCGGTTTCGGCCGGCGCGTCGAGATGGACTACGCGCTGTGTGCCGCGCTGATGGCGAAGGAGACGGGCGGACGCCCGATCAAGGTGACCTGGACGCGTGAAGAAGACATGCGCCACGACGCCTATCGACCGGCCGCAATAGGCAAGTTCCAGGCGCGGCTCGGTGACGATGGCATGCCGATCGCGGTCGACATGAAGATGGCCTCGCCATCGGTGATTGCCGGTACGCTGCGCCGGCTGTTCCCCTCGGTATCGCCGCTCGGTCCCGACAAGACCATTGTCGACGGCGCCTATGACCAGCCCTACACCATCCCGAATTACCGGGTCAGGGGTATCGCGGCGCCGGTCTCCATCCCTGTCGGCTCCTGGCGTTCGGTCGGCAGTTCGGTCAACGGCTTCTTCCATGAGGGCTTCATGGACGAGATCGCGGTCGCCGGAAAAATCGATCCGGTCGAGATGCGCAAGAGACTGATGGCCGCCTATCCCTCGGCGGTGAAGGTGGTCGAGAAAGTCGCCGCGATGGCGAAATGGGGCGAGGCGCTGCCCGCCGGCAAGGCCAAGGGCATGGCCTTCACGCTGTCCTTCGGCAGTTGGGTCGGCGAGATCGTTCAGGTGGCGGACACGCCGGCCGGCATCCGCATCGAGAAGGTGTGGATCGCCGCCGATGTCGGCACCGCGCTCGATCCCGGCATCATCGAGGCGCAGTTGATTTCCGCCGCCATCTACGGCCTTTCGGCAGCGATGGGTCAGGAAATCACCTTCGCCGACGGCATGGTCGAACAGTCGAACTTCCACGATTTCGATGCCATGCGGATCTTCCAGTGCCCGGTCTTCGAAGTCGCCATCCTGGAAAATTTCCACAAGATGGGCGGCGTCGGCGAGATCGGCACACCGCCGGCGGCTCCAGCACTCGCCAACGCCATCTTCGCGCTCACCGGAAAGCGCATCCGCACGCTGCCGCTGTCGAAAACGGTGGCCTTCGCATGAAGAAGCTCCTCATCATGCTGACGCCTGCTGCCATGCTCGTGCTCGCAGCGCCGTTTGCGATTGCGCAAGAGAGCCAGACGCCGGCGCCGGCGACCGTCGACGCGGCGAAAGGCCTGTCCGAATGGGACAAGGTCTATGCGGTGTTCTCGCATCCGCGCTGCGCCGACTGTCATGTCGCGGACGACCGGCCGCGATGGTCGGGTGCGCACTATCGCGGTACGCGCGTTCACGCCTTCAATGTCCAGCGCGGTGCTAACGGGTCGGGCTTCGGCAATCCGGGCCTGCGCTGCACGACTTGCCATTTCTCCAGCAATTCCAAGGCATTGCACGGGCCACCCGGGGCCGAGAACTGGCATCTGGCGCCGGCCGAGATGGCCTGGTTCGGCAAATCCTCGGCCGAAATCTGCGCCCAGATCAAGGATCCCCTGCGCAATGGCAACCGCAGCTTGAAGGACATCGCGCTGCATGTTCGCGACGACAGATTGGTCGCCTGGGGCTGGGCGCCGGGGCCGGATCGTGAACCGGCTCCGGGCTCTGCCGAAGCGACCTATCAAGCGATCGAAGACTGGGCCGCGGCGGGCGCATCTTGTCCGCCGGGGCAATGATCTTGCAACTTTCAGACTATATTGCGGTGCAACTTTGATGTAGAAGCGCGCTTCGCCGATCACGGCAAATTGAACACGGCTTGGCGCGCACCCATATCGGCGACGCGCCCGCGTTATGAGGACGCTGGCCGAACCCGCAGTGGAAAACAACGACGATGCCGAGAATCAGGTTTCACAAGCTTGCAGCCATTGTTGTGCTCATCGGTTTCGCGGCGTGGATGGCGACAGGCGAGTTTTCGTCGGTCGGCAGCGTAGCCGCCAACAAAGCCAAGGCAGCCGAAGCCGAACAGGCCAAGGCGCCGGACGCGGCCAAGCCGAAGACGGCTGAAGCCGAGCCGAAGGCACCGCTGCGCACCGTTGCGGTGGTGACGCCGCCACGCAAGACCTATGCACGCGCCATCCGCATTTCCGGGCTGACCGAAGCCGACAAGCGGGCGGTGCTGGCGACGCGCGTCGCCGGTGTCATCGACAAGCTGCCTGTCAAGCAAGGCGATCACGTCAAGACGGGGGATCTGGTACTGATGCTTGCGGCGGAAGAAAAGATCTCGATGGTCGACAATGCAAAGCAGTTGGTGGTGCAGCGCCAGGCCGAGTTGGACGCAGCCTTGCGGCTGATGAAGACCGGCAATCTGCCCAAGCTGCAGCTCGATACCGCGCGCTCGAACCTGACCTCGGCGCAGTCGCAACTGGAAACGGCACAGGCCGAACTCGACCGCAACGAGGTGAAGGCGCCTTTCGACGGCGTCATCGACCGGGTGCCGGTGGAACTTGGCAGTTCCATCATGCAAGGCGGCGAGGTGGCAACCATCCTCAAGCTCGATCCGGTGATTGCCCGCGGCGAAGTCAGCGAGCGCGATCTCGGCTACCTGAAACTCGGGGACAAGGCCACCATACGGCTGGTCAGCGGCCAGACCGTCGAAGGCACCGTGCGCTACATCAGCCGCGACGCCTCTTCGGCGACCCGCACCTTCCGCGTCGAGGTTGCCGTCCCCAATGCCGACGGCTCCGTGCCGGCCGGCATGACGGCGGAAATCGCACTTAGCGCGCTGCCGACCGATGCGGTGCTGCTGCCGCGCTCGGTGGTGACGCTCGGCGACAAGGGCGACCTCGGCATCCGTGCGGTCGGCAAGGACAACAAGGTTGCGTTCTTCCCCATCGACCTCGTCGACGACACGCCGACCGGCCTGGTGCTTGGCGGCATCCCTGCCGATGCGCGCATCATCGTTGCCGGCCAGGAACTGGTGAAGGAAGGCGATGAGGTCAAGCCGGTCGAAGCCGACCAGGCAACCATCCAGAAACTGCTGGGCGAAGCGACCGCCGGCACGCAGTAGCATGGGGTACGGCGGACAGACCCCGGGCGGGGACACTTGGCTGCGACGCAGCCCGTGAAATTCAAGAACAGGCGTTAGCCATGGATATCGTCAGACTCGCAATCAACAATGCCCGCCTGACCATTTCGGTCCTCGTCTTCCTTCTGCTCGCCGGCTGGGTCGCCTATCAGTCGACGCCGAAGGAAGCCGAGCCCGACGTTCCGATTCCGATGATGTATATCAGCCTGATCTATCAGGGCATTTCGCCTGAGGATTCGGAGCGCCTTCTGCTGCGGCCGATGGAAAGCAAGCTGAAGAGCCTGAAAGGCCTCAAGGAAATGCGCTCGGCCGCCTTCCAGGGCGGCGGCTATGTGCTGGTCGAGTTCCAGCCGCAGACAAATCTGGCGACGGCCTTGCAGGACACGCGCTCCAAGGTGCAGGACGGCAAGGCCGACCTGCCGCAGGCGGCCGAAGAGCCGGTCGTTACCGAAGTCAACATCTCCGAATTCCCCGTCCTCGTCGTCACCCTGTCGGGCGAATTGCCCGAACGCGTGCTGACCGCCGCCGCGCGCGAACTGCGCGACCGTATCGAGGAAGTGCCAGGCGTCCTGGAGGGCTCGTTGCAGGGTTCGCGCGACGATCTTGTCGAAGTCGTCATCGATCCGATGAAACTGTCGTCCTACGGGTTGCAACTCGATCAGCTGATCGGCGCTGTCGGTGCCTCCAACAGCCTGGTCGCCGCCGGCAATATCGAAGGCTCGGAAGGCAAATACGCCGTCAAGGTGCCGTCACTGATCGAGACGCCCGAGGACGTGGCGGCCTTGCCCGTGGTCGCCGGCCCCAATGCCGTGGTGCAGGCCAAGGACATCGCGACGATCCGCTCGACCTTCGCCGATGCCACGACGATCACGCGCCTCAATGGCAAGCCGGCCATCGCCATCGAAGTCAAGAAGCGCATCGGCGCCAATCTGATCGACACGCTCGCCAAGGTGAGGGAGGTGTCCGACGCCTACGTCAAGACGATGCCGCAAGGCATGAACGTCACCTACACGCAGGACAAGTCGGTCTTCGTCAACCAGTTGCTCGGCGATCTGCAGAACCACGTCATGATCGCCGTCATCCTGGTGTTCATCGTCATCCTCTACGCGCTGTCGGGTCGTGCCTCGCTGCTGATCGGCCTGGCCATTCCGTCGTCATTCCTGATCGGCATCCTGCTGCTGGCCATGATGGGCTACACGATCAACATGATCGTGCTGTTCAGCCTGATCCTGGCTGTCGGCATGCTGGTCGACGATGCCATCATCGTCACCGAGTTCGCCGAACGGCGGATGAGCGAAGGCATGCCGAAGGCGGAAGCCTTCGCATTGGCCGCCAAGCGCATGGCCGGTCCGGTCATTGCCGCGACGATGACGCGCATAGCCGCCTTCTCGCCACTGCTGTTCTGGCCGGGCATCATCGGCGACTTCATGAAGTACATGCCGATCACCCTGATCGTCACGCTATCGGCCTCGATGCTCTATGCGCTGGTGTTCGCGCCGACGCTGGGGGCGATCTTCGCCAAGGCGCCGGAGCATCATGAGGATGATAATCGCGACGGCTGGTACATGGCGATCGTCAAGCAGGCGGTGCGGTTTCCGATTACGGTGGTTTTGCTGACGGTCGCTCTGCTGTTCGGCGTCGGCTTTGCCTATTCGAAATATGGCGCCGGTGTCGAATTCTTCCCCAGTGTCGAGCCCGACTACGGCCTGCTCTACGTGCACGCGCGCGGCAACCTTTCGCTGGCCGAAATGGATACGGCGACCAAGATTGCCGAAAACAGGATGCTCGGCTGGCCCGGCATCAAGTCGGTCTACACCCGCGTCGGCAAGACACAAGGCGGCGGCCAGGATGTCCCTGAAGACGTCGTCGGCGTCATCCAGTACGAATTCATAGATTGGCGCGAGCGCAAGTCGGCGAACCAGATCCTGAACGATTTGCGCGGCGTCATGGCCGGCATTCCCGGCGTCGATGTCGAGGTGCGCGTGCCGGAGGCCGGTCCGCCGACCGGCAAGCCGATCCAGATCAGGCTTTCGGCCGTCGACCCCAAGGGGCTCGACGACAAAGCGCGCGCGGTTGCGGCACGCATCGGCAAGGTGCCTGGCGTCATCGACATTTCCGACGGCCTCCCGCCGCCCGGCGTCGACTGGGCGCTCGAGGTCGACCGTGCCAAGGCAGCGCAATATGGCATCAGCCCAACCGCTGTCGGCACAGTGGTGCAACTGGTGACCAACGGGCTGAAGCTTTCGGAATACCGGCCTGCCGGCGCCGACGACGCCGTCGACATCAGGCTGCGTCTGCCGGAAGACCGGCGCACGCTGTCGACGCTCGACGAGCTCAGGGTGCAGACCTCGCAAGGCTCGGTGCCGATCTCGAATTTCGTCGTGCGCAAGCCGGAGCCGACGGTTGGTATCCTCAACCGTATCGACGGCGCGCGCACGGTGGTCGTCCAGGCAAACGTTGCCGCAGGCGCCCAGGTCGCGGCCGTGCAGGCGGAGGTCAACAAGGCCGTCTCCGGGATGGATCTCGGCAGCGGCATACGTTGGAAGCTGGCCGGCTCGAACGAAGACAGCGCCGAGGCCAGCGCCTTCCTTGGCAAGGCCTTCGGGGCGGCGATCTTCCTGATCTTCCTGGTGCTGCTGATGCAGTTCAACAAATTCACCAGCGTGCTGATGGTGCTGTCCTGCGTGGTCATGGCGACGGTTGGCGTGTTCCTGGGGCTGCTGATCACAGGCGAGACCTTCGGCATCGTCATGTCGGGCATTGGCGTCATCGCTCTGGCCGGCGTGGTGGTGAACAACAACATCGTGCTGATCGACACCTATGACCGGCTGCGTGAAGAAGGCTGGGACAAGATGGACGCGGTGCTGCAGACCTGCCGCGAGCGCGCCCGGCCGGTGGTGCTGACGGCGGTGTCGGCGATCCTCGGCGTGTTGCCGATCGCCTTCGGCCTTGGGCTGGAAATCTTCCATCACGAGACGACGATCAACGCGCCGTCGACGCAATGGTGGATTTCGCTGTCCTCGGCGATCGTCTTCGGCCTGTCCTTCGCCACCTTGCTGACGCTGGTGGTGACGCCGTCGATGCTGATGATTTTCACGCGCAGCAAGAACAGCCGCTTCTATGCGTTTTTCCGCCGGCTGTTCCGGCGCGGCAAGGGAACGGTTTCGCCGACCGACAGGCCTGGCCAGGAAGCAGGCGACGAACCGGAAATCGCCTTTCCGAAAGCCGCCGAATAGACCCCATCGCCGATTTGACCGCAGAGGCCGCCCGGAACAACCGGGCGGCCTCTGCATTGTCTCTGAGCGAAACGTCGAAGCGAGGGCTTCTCATGCCGATCACCACCATCGTCATCATCGTCCTGATCCTTGTCCTCATCGGCGCGGTGCCGGCCTGGCCGCATTCGCGCTCCTGGGGTTATGGGCCGTCGGGTATCGTCGGCGTCGTGCTGGTGGTGCTCATGGTGTTGCTGTTGATGGGACGGCTCTGAGGCGCCCTCTCGTGGGAGATTGTTCAGTGTGCGGAGGGGCGGCGCCCGTGATCGCGGAAGTCAGGCAGCTTTCGCAACGCCATTCACGGTGGCAATGCCGATATCGCCAAGAGCCTCAGCAACCGCCTGATCCAACGGCGTGTGCGGGATCTCGCCGACGATGCCTTCCAGCCGTATCGAAGCCAGCTGATGCGGCTCGAAGCGCAGGTAGGACATGGAGACGATCTCGCGCCACATCGCCACGAACGGGCTGCCAGCGCGCAGCACCCACCAGGGCATCGAAGTCATCTTGAGCGGACGACCAATAGCCTTCTCGGCAGCGGCCTTGATCTGCAGATCGGTGACCGCGTGGCCCGGAAAGTTCAGCGCTTCATAGAAGCCGAGCTTGTCCAGATTGCGCGCCAGCGCGACGAAGCCCACAGCGAAGTCAGGCAGATAGGCCCATTCATGCACGAGGTCGACCGGGCCAGGCGCGGTGTAGATACCTTTGTTGATCTTGGCGGCAACGATCAGGTCGAACCATAATCCGCTGCCGGTGCCGCCGAAGAAATCGCCGGCCCGTAGAAGAATGGTGCGGACGCGGCCCGCGTCGGCCTCGCGACGAAACAACTCCTCCATGGCGCAGCGGATGCGGCCCTTTTGCGTGGTCGGGTGGAAGGGTGTGTCTTCCGATATCACCGCCGGCATCGGCGAGCCGTAATTGTAAACGGTGCCGGGGAAGAGATGCAGTGCGCCGTTCGCATGGCAGGCGGCCATGACATTCTGCGCCATCGGCAGGCATTTGCCCCAGTCGGTGTAGATCGGGTTGAGGCCGTTGAAGACGATATCGACACCTTGCGTGGCGCGGATGAGGGCCTCGCGGTCGAGAGCGTCACCGGCAACGGCCGTGGCGCCTTTGAGTTCGGCCGGCACCTTGCCGTTGCGGGTGACGGCGCGGACCTCGTAGCCCGCGTCGATGAAGGCCTTGGCGACCACGCGGCCGAGCCGGCCACCGGCACCGAGAATTGCGATCTTGGTCATTGGAAGCACTCCTGGTTGGGATTTAGGTGGTCGGTCGGGCGATCGAGATCAGCGGCAAGCGCGATCGGGATCAGCGGCTGCCGAAGAGATCGCGGTTGCTGCCCTGTGTGACCGGCTTCCGGATGGCCGCATCGGGGTTGTGAATCGAAGCGGTGGTCGTGTCGTCGGTGCTGGTGACAGCCGGCTGGCTGGCGTCGTTCGAACCAAACTTGTCGCTGCCGGCAAAAGCGGCGCTGATGGAAGTGAGGATAGCGGCGGTGGTGAGAGCGATCTTGGTCATCTGAGTTCTCCTGGTTGGTGTTTGCAGTCCGTGTTGGTGTCTGCAACTGGAATATGGTCGCTCCGAATGCGAATGGAAATTGACTACAGATGGCGTTCTGATATTCATAAATGAATGACAGAAATCGACTGGAACCTGATCAAGAGCTTTGTCACCGTGGCGGAATCCGGCAGCCTGTCGGCTGCCGCGCGGAAGCTTTCGGCCAGCCAGCCGACGCTTGGCCGTCACATCGGCGAGTTGGAACAGGCGCTGGGCGTCACGCTGTTCCGTCGAGGACGGCACGGCTACGAACTGACGGAGGCCGGCAGCACGCTGTTGGAACGCGGCAAGGCGGTCAGCGAGCAGGCAAGCGCCTTCTCACTCCTGGCACTGGGTTCGGTTGAGGCTATCGAAGGCACGGTGCGTATCGCCGCCAGCGAGGTCGTGGCGGCCTATGTCCTGCCTGAGATGACGATGCGGCTGGGGATCGAGGAGCCCGGCATCGAGGTCGAGATCGTCGCCTCCAATCAGGTCGAGAACCTGCTGCGTCGAGATGCCGACATCGCCATCCGCATGGTCAAGCCGGCGCAGAACGAGCTGATGGCACGCAAGGTCTGCGACATCGAGCTCTGCGCCTGCGCGGCTAAATCCTATCTCGACAGGCGCGGCCGTCCGCTGAAGCCTGCCGATCTTGTCGACCACGATCTGGTCGGCTTCGACCGCGGCGACGAGATCATCAGGGGTTTTACCCGGCACGGCATCCCCGTCACCCGGAGCAGCTTCCGCTTCAGGGCCGACAACCAGATGGTTTTGTGGGAAGCGGTGCGGGCGGGAAACGGCATTGGTCTTGGCCAGGAGCCGCTGGCCGACAGGGATCCTTTGATTGAGAAGGTGCTGCCTGACCTGCCGCTGCCAGTTCTGCCGGTGTGGCTGGCGATGCATCGCGACGTGCGTACCAGCGTGCGCATCCGCCGTGTGGTGGATTTCCTTCACGAGGAGCTGAAACGCTATTCGGCGGGTGCTGGCGCGAATTCGGCGCGGTGAGCGAGCCCGGCCATCAGCAACACGATGATCAGCAGTCCCGACATGGTGATGAAGATCGGGCCGAAGCTGGAATGCTCGGCAACGAAGCCGATCGCCGACGGCGCCACCAGTATGCCGCAGTATCCGATCGTCGTGACCACGCTCATGCCGGTGCCGGAAGACATGCCTTCCTGGTTGCCGCCGGCCGAAAAGATGATCGGCACCATATTGGCGATGCCGAAGCCGCAAAAGGCAAAGGCTGCAATGGCGAGCCAGGGCGAGGGCGCCAGGCCAGCCACCAGCATGCCGACCGCGGCTACGAGGGCCGACGCGCGTAGCGTCGTCACCGCGCCGAAGCGATTGCGTATGCCGTCGCCGAAGAACCGCGTAACCGCCATGACGCCTGAAAATCCGGCGTAGGCGAGGCCGGCGACGGCGAGATCGGCGCCGAGCTCCTGGCGCAGATACAGGGCTGCCCAGTCGAGCACGGCGCCTTCCGAGATCATCGCCAGCAACGCCATCAGCCCGATCAGATAAACCAGCGGGTTTGCCGGCAGTGCGAATTTGTGGTGCTCGGCCGCCTGCGGTCTGTCTTCGGCGAGGAGATGGCGAACGGCCACCGCGATCACCGCGAAGGCAAACGCCGTTACCGCCGCCGCGTGGACGAGGTGGCCGTAATGCTGGATGGCAAAGCCGCCGAGGCCGCCACCGGCAAAACCACCGAGACTCCAGAAGCCGTGCGAAGACGACATGACGGCGCGGGAGAGCCGCCGTTCGACCACCACGGCGTTGGCATTCATGGCAACGTCCATGCCACCGATCGAGCCGCCGAAGATGATCATGGCAACGGCCGCCAAGGGTACGTCGGGCGCCAGCGCCACGACCATGAGACCGAGGCTGCCGCACAGCGCGAACCAACGCAGTACGGTGCGCGAACCATGTCTGGAGATCAAATGGCCACACCAGGTCATCGCGACGACGGCGCCGACCCCAAACAAGAGAATCAGCAGACCGAGCGTGAACTTCGAAATCTCCAGCCGGGTCAGGAACACCGGAATCTGCGGCGCCCAGCTGCCCGTCAGGAAGCCGTTGGCGAGGAAAATGGCCGCGAGCGCCCATCGTCCGCGAATGGCAGTCAGCTTGGCAGTTGACGCGTTCATGAGGCGAATCCCGCAAGAAATGGCTTCGCGCGGCAAATTAGATCGATTCAATTTTCAGTCAAGGCTCTTTCGGGAAGCATTTTTTGAGCCAAACACAGCCTTGAGTGATCGCTGGCCTTAATGGTCCTTGGGGCGCCTTGCCTCGAATTCGGCCTTCTTGGCGTCGGAGGCCTCGGTCTGGTTGAGCGCCTGCCATTGCGCATAGGGCATGCCGTAGACGATCTCGCGCGACTGATCCTTGGTGAGATCGACGCCCTCGGCATTGGCCGCCTCGCGATACCAGTTCGACAGGCAGTTGCGGCAGAAGCCGGCGAGGTTCATCAGGTCGATGTTCTGCACGTCGTTGCGTTCGCGCAGATGCTCGACCAGCCGGCGGAAGGCGGCCGCCTCGAAATCGCGTTGCTGCTCGTCGCTGAGTTCGGTCATCGAAACCTCCGTCATAGCGGCCCGGTACGCGAGCCGAACATCTTCACCACATGTATATCGGGACGGCGGTCGATGGCGTCAACGATCGGCGCCAGCCGTTCGGCCCAGGCGAGCGCGCCCTTCTGGTCCGATATCAAATCCTGTCGGATCTCGATCAGCGCATGGGCGAAGCCGTTGACGATGGCGTGCTTGTACATGGTGTCGCCGCGCAGCGCGCCGTCATAGGGTTCGTTGTCGCCGACGACGAGGTTCCTGTCCTGCGCCAGCATGTCTATCAACGGCCGCGCCACGCGGTCGTCGAGGTCCCACAGGATGCCGACGTGCCAAGGACGCTGGATTCCTTGCATGGCCGGGGTGAAGGAATGCACCGAGAAGATGAAGGGCGCCTGGGCGGAAGCCTGTGCGACCGAGGCGATCATGGCGCTGACGGCGTCGTGATAGGGCCGGTAGAACCCGTCGAGCCGCCTCTCGCGCTCCTCGGCAGCGATGGGGTAATTCCCAGGTACGACAGTGCCGTCATAAAGCTGGCGAATGAGCGTCGGGTCGTCTTCGCCGCGATTGGGATCGATCAGCAGCCGCGAAAAATTGGCGAGCACCGCTGGCACGCCGAGCAGGGCAGCCAGTTCGCGCGTCACGCCCTCGACGCCGATGTCATAGGCGATGTGGCGGTCGAACTCCGCTGAGGGCAGGCCGAGGCTGCCATAGTCGTCGGGCAGGTCGCGACGGGCATGATCGCCCAACAGCACGATGCCTCGCTTGCGGTCGCCCTCGATGATCTCGAAAGGCGCGAAAACTGTGGATCGGGTCATTGGCGGGAAATGGTCTGTTCGCTGGCTTCCGGGGAGGATGCTATCGTCATTCCACGAAGACGACGCTTGCGCAATGCCGTTGTTTGGCCAAGGTTTCCCGGGAAATCTGGCACAAGTCGGCGAATTGTGCGCCGGAGCCTTTCTAAATCGATTGGAATTGGACAAAACGGTGCGTTGACATGCGCCCGGACTTTTCCGAAAAGGGGCGCAGAGAGATGCTGATGTGGTTTTTGAGGGGTTTTCGGATGAGTTCCGCCGGCGGGCAGCGCATGCGCTCTGCCTTTGCCATGCCGCTCCTCACTCTTGCCATCGGCCTGTCGGCCATGGTCGTGGCTTCGCCGGCGCGTGCCGATTTCCGCGTCTGCAACGCCACGCAGAACCTGGTCGGTGTCGGCATCGGCTATCGCGCCAAGGCCGGCTGGATCACCGAAGGCTGGTGGCACATCGAGGGATCGAGCTGCAAGACGCTGATCGAAGGGCCGCTGTCATCAAGGTTTTACTATCTTTATGCAGAAGACGCCGAACGCGGTGGACGCTGGGACGGCCCGATCAACATGTGCGTGGCTGAAAAAGAGTTCAAGATCGCAGGCGTAACCGACTGCGTCGCCCGGGGCTTTCAGCGCGCCGGATTCCAGGAATATGACACGGGCGAACAGGCAAGCTGGATGGTCCAGCTGACCGATGAGTCCACAACGGGAGGCGCTCCAGCCACCCCGGGAACAAACAGTCAATGAGACGTAGCCGCAAGGTCAAGATCCTAGCCACCATCGGTCCTGCCTCCTCCTCGGAGGAGATGCTGAAGAAACTATTCGAAGCGGGCGCCGATGTGTTCCGCATCAATATGAGCCATACCGACCATGAACTGATGCGCACGCTGGTCGGACGCATCCGCGCTGTCGAGGAAGCCGTTGGCAGGCCGATCGGCATCCTCGCCGATCTGCAAGGGCCAAAGCTGCGCGTCGGCAAGTTCGCCAACGGCAAGGAAGTGCTGACGCAAGGCCAGACCTTCACGCTCGACGACAATCCCGAGCCCGGCACTTCGACCAGGGTCTATCTGCCGCATCCGGAAATCCTGAGCTCGGTCGAAGCCGGCCATCGCCTGCTGATCGACGATGGCAAGCTCGAGCTGAAGGCGGTGAAGAGCGACGGCAAATCGATCGTCTGCACCGTCGTCGCCGGCACCACGATTTCCGACAAGAAAGGCGTCAGCCTGCCTGACACCGACCTGCCGGTCGGCGCGTTGACCGAGAAGGACCGCAAGGACCTCGATGCCGTGCTGGCCACAGGCGTAGACTGGGTGGCGCTTTCCTTCGTGCAGCGGCCGGAGGATCTGGCCGAAGCGCGCAAGATCGCACGCGGCCGGGCGCTGATCATGGCCAAGATCGAGAAGCCGCAGGCTGTCGCCCGGCTGGCCGAGATCATCGAATTGTCCGACGCGCTGATGGTCGCCCGCGGCGATCTCGGCGTCGAGATGCCGCTCGAGGCGGTGCCCGGTATCCAGAAGCAGATCACGCGCGCCGCACGCCGCGCCGGCAAGCCGGTGGTGGTTGCAACGCAGATGCTGGAATCGATGATCACGGCACCGGTGCCGACCCGCGCCGAGGTGTCCGATGTTTCGATCGCCGTCTTCGAAGGCGCCGATGCCATCATGCTGTCGGCGGAATCGGCGGCGGGTGCCTATCCCGTCGAGGCCGTGGCAATGATGAACCGTATCGCCACCAAGGTCGAGACCGATCCGACCTATGCCGGCATCATCAACGCCCAGCGCTCCGAGCCGGAAGCGACCGGCGCCGACGCCATTTCGCTGGCCGCGCGCGAGATCGCCGAAACGCTGAAGCTGTCGGCGATCATCACCTACACTGCATCCGGCACCACAGGCCTGCGCGCCGCCCGCGAGCGGCCGCAAGTGCCTGTTATCGCGCTGTCGCCGATCCTCAACACGGCGCGGCGGCTGTCGCTTTTGTGGGGCACGCATTGCGTTGTCTCGCCCGACGCCGTCGACCTCGACGACATGGTCAACCGCGCCTGCCGCATCGCCTTCGACGAAGGCTTCGGCAAGCCAGGCGACCGCGTCATCATCACCGCGGGCGTACCGCTGCGGACACCGGGTTCGACCAACATGCTGCGCATCGCCTATATCGGGTCGGACACACAAGTCAGCCGCTAGATTCCTAAAGCGTGTCGGCTCTGAACGGTTCGGGCGACCGGCTTCAGGTCGGCGCGAGTTCGGCCTGCGGTACCTTGATATCGGCGCATCTGCCGGCGCCGTAGGCGTCGCCGGCGATGCGCGCCTCCACGGTCCTGGCCATCGCCTGCAGGTCGATACTCTTGCCGGCGACCTTCTCGATGGCGCCGACGGTCAGGTCGGGCGCGATCCAGTCTGGCTTGTGACCGAGATTGTGCACCCAGACGAGTTCGGCACCGGCAATGTCGCGCGCCAGACCGACCGAATGGATATGTGCATAGACCACCTTGTCGCGATCGCCTGAAATGACCACGGTTGGCGCCTTGATCTCGTTGTAGCGCGGTGCGGCGTCGAGGGCATAGCGATAGAGCCCGGCGACATCGGTGGCGTTGGCGCGAAAGGCTTTTGGTCGCAGCACCAGCGGGATAGAGGCCATTCCGAGATAATTGTCCGGCACCTTGTTGGGCGAGAAAACGCAGGTGGTGGCGTCGGCCATCTGCAGTGTACCGGCCGGATAGGTCAGCGTTTCGGAAAACAGCCAGCCGAGCACGGGAATGGTGGTCAGATCGTAGTACCAGGCGGTTGCGCCGCCCGGCCATGGATGGGTCGCCGGTGCGAGGAAGACCAGTCCAAGTGTCTTGTCTGGATGCTCGCGGCCAAAGGCCGATGTCACCACGCCGCCGAAGGAATGGCCGACGATGACAGCCTTCCTGATGCCGAGATGGTCCATCAGTGCGGCAATGGTGTTGGCCTGCGCCGACGGGTTCTCGTTGTTGGTGCCGCGACCCGACCAGCCGTGGCCTGGCCGGTCGAAGAACAGCATTTCGGCGCGGCCTTCGAGCAAGGGACGCAGCGGCAGCATCTGGTCCCTGAGATTGGCGCTGGCGCCGTGGATGAAGACGATCGGCGGCAGCTCGGCGTTGGCGGGTGCCGGAACATGGACATAGTGGATGCGGGCGCCGTCGATGTCGGCGAACTCGCCGAACGGCGGATCGCGGTGCTCGATCAACCATGAGCCGACGCGGGTGATGCCGACAAAGCCGAAGACAAGCGCCATCAGGAAGGCAAGGGCGGCGTAGATCAGGTTCATGGGGAAGATACGGAAGTGGAGGGGGGTAGGTTGTAGGGGAG